>JAHHJQ010000212.1 GCA_018680005.1 Bacteroidia bacterium
GTAGGAAATTGAGCTCTTCTTTAAAAGAAGGATCTAGCTGTCGGAGACTTTGAATGATTTCTTTTAGGTGCTGATGTCTGAATGCAGGCGCATTGCCATCCTCAACCACCCATTTTAGCTGGCGAAACAATAATGTGTCCATCTATAAGGCATTCAGACATCAGCACCTAAAAGAAATCATTCAAAGTCTCCGACAGCTAGATCCTTCTTTTAAAGAAGAGCTCAATTTCCTACCTGTTAGAGGTAATTTCACAAGAGGTATATATGCCAGTATTTATACGAAATGTGATTTGAGTGAATCGGAATTAACTACGATGTACAAATCCTATTTTCGCGATCATCCTTTTGTAATAGTTACTGAAAAAGCAGTAAACTTAAAACAAGTAGTGAACACCAATAAAGCAATTATTGAAGTTCAGAAAATAGATAATAAAGCGCTGATAATCTGCATGATAGACAATCTACTTAAAGGGGCTGCAGGTCAGGCAGTGCAAAATATGAATTTGATGATTGGATTGGATGAGACTGCCGGATTGAACCTGAAATCTATTGGATTTTAAAATTGAAGTAAAGACATGCTCTACGAAGTATATCCAAAATATGACATCAACTTTGTTCAAGGAGATGGTTGTTATGTAATCGATGATCAGGGACAGAGATACCTGGATTGCTATGGGGGACATGCTGTGATTTCTCTAGGACATAATCATCCCAATTATATCGCTGCCGTCAAGGACCAAATCGAACAGCTTGGGTTTTATTCCAATTCAGTGAATATGCCATTACAGGAACAACTGGCAGAGCGAGTGAACCAGGTTGCAGGAATAAAGGACTATCAATTGTTTATGTGTAACTCGGGTGCGGAAGCCAACGAGAATGCACTCAAGTTGGCAAGCCACTATACAGAAAGAAAAAAGATCCTCGCATTTGGCAAAGGTTTCCATGGAAGGATGACAGCATGCTGTTCGGCAACCGATAATCCAAAAATCCATACTGAGCTTAATCGACAGATCGATACCAAGCTGGTTGCCCTAAACGACAAACATGCTACTGAAGAGGAGTTGAAGACAAAGGAATATGCAGCTGTGATCATTGAGCCTATTCAGGGTATTGGTGGTATGAGAGAAGCAGAAGATAGTTTCCTCAGGGATTTGCAATCCTATTGTAAGGCGTCCGGCACCTTTTTGATTATGGATGAGGTGCAATCCGGATTTGGAAGATCAGGTGATTTCTTTGCTTATCAACACAGCGGTATTCGTCCGGATATCATTACATCAGCAAAAGGAATGGGTAATGGTTTTCCTGTAGGCGCGGTTTGGGTTAATCCGGATCACAAACCTCAAAAGGGGATTCTGGGATCAACATTTGGCGGCAACCAATTGGCATGCCGTGCTGCGCTTGCTGTAGTGGATACAATAGATGCAGACCATCTGCTAGAGCATGTAAGACAACTGGGTTTATGGCTCTATCGTGAATTAGAGACACTTGATGATGTTCAAAAAGTAACCGGCAGGGGATTGATGCTCGGAATTCATTTTGATTTTCCGATAAAAGCCTTGAGAGAGCATATGTTATTTGAAGAAAAAGTCTTTCTAGGCTCCAGCAGCGACCCTAATGTAATCAGGTTTCTTCCGCCTTTGACTATCAAAAAAGAACAATTGCAATTGGCGGTAGAGGCAATGAAACGTGCACTAAATACTGTCAAGATAGGCATAGCATAGTTTAGCAATGAAGCATTTTAGAAATATTCATGACGTAAATGACATCCCAGATTTGGTGATGAAAGGGGTAAGACTTTCCAAAGATATACAAGCGAAGATCGGACAAGGCAAGACACTTGGACTCATCTTCTTAAATAGTAGTCTACGGACTAAGATGAGTACCCAGAAGGCAGCCATGAACCTGGGTATGAGCTGTTTATTGGTTGAGGCCACTAGCGGCTGGCCCTTAGAATTCGAAGATGGTGTTGTGATGAATGCGGATAGACCCGAGCATATTAAAGAAGCGGCGGCGGTGCTTTCACAGTATTGTGATATCCTTGGGCTTAGGGCTTTTCCGTCACTTACAGACCAGCAGAAGGATTATCAGGATTATGTTTTTAATCAGTTTGCGAAATATGCCACCGTTCCGGTGATCAGCCTTGAATCAGCTATATATCATCCACTACAGGCACTTGCTGATATGATAACCATAGAGCAACACAAGACGATAGCAAAACCAAAGATCGTCTTATCGTGGGCTCCACACATCAAAGCATTGCCGCAAGCAGTATCCAATTCATTTGTGCAATGGTCGCGCGCTATGAATCATGATTTGACCATTGCATGTCCGGAAGGATATGATTTATCCCCGGAAATTGTGGGTGATACTCCCATCATTCATGACCAGAGAACAGCATTCCGAGATGCAGACTTTGTCTATGTCAAAAACTGGTCTTCTTTTGAAAAATATGGACAGGTACTTTCTAAGGATAAAAGCTGGATGATATCGCAAGAAAACCTGTCTGTCACTAATTCGGCCAAGGTTATGCACTGCTTGCCTGTCCGAAGAAATGTGGTCATTGCAGACGATGTCATGGATAGTGATCAGGCACTGATGATTCCACAGGCAGCCAATAGAGAGATAAGTGCTCAACTGATATTACAAGAAATTCTTTCTGAACTATGAGAGAAAAGCTAAAAGTCATAAAGATTGGAGGTAAAATGGTAGATGACCGCGATAAGTTGTCAAATATTTTAGATGGATTTGCTGCTATTCAACATAAATGTATCCTGGTTCATGGCGGAGCGAGTCAGACGGATCAACTCCTGACTAAATTGGGGATTGAGCAAGTGAAGCACGATGGAAGAAGAATCACAGACAAAGCGACTCTCGATGTTTGCGTAATGGTTTATGCGGGTCTCTTAAATAAACAGATCATTGCCAATTTAAGTAAACGAGGCGTTAAAGCAGTCGGACTCTCAGGGGCAGACCTCAATGCGATTGAAGCACATAGAAGACCTGTCGCTGACATCGATTTTGGATATGTTGGTGATATTGACAATGTAGATCAGGATGCTATTGATGCTTTGCTGAAAGCGAATATTAAACCGGTGTTTTGCTCAATTACGCATGATAATCACGGTCAATTATTCAATACGAATGGTGACACCATCGCGGCATCGCTTGCTTTAGCATTTCAGGATCGGTATGATGTAGAATTGTTATTCATCTTTGACAGGGATGGAGTGGTACAAACACTGGACAATATAGAAAGCGTAATCCCTAACTTGAATCCGGATAAATTTCAGAAAATGCTCGAAGAAGGACAGATCAAGGATGGCCTGATTCCAAAATTAACCAATGGATTTGAAGCACTAAAAAAAGGTATAGCGGTTCGTATGGGCAATCCTTCTATTATGGTCTCCGAAACCAGCGGAACAAAACTGCAAATTCCATGAGTCCAATGACCACAGAAGCCATTGAGCTATTGCGCAGTATGATTCGGATAACTTCTTTTTCGAAGGAGGAAGATGCTGTAGCGGATCTAATAGAGTCATTTCTTTCTAAAAAGGGACTGAAGCCTCAAAGAGTCAAAAACAATATCTTCGTACGATCTGCTTCCTGGGATGACAACAATCCCACTTGTCTTTTGAACTCGCACATCGATACCGTAAAACCTTCACAATCATATACTTATGACCCGTTTGGTGCAGTGGTTGAAGAGGACAAGCTGGTTGGTCTTGGAAGCAATGATGCCGGTGCGTCTGTAGTTTCTTTGATAACTACATTCCTGCAATTGCACCAGGCAGGTTTGCCATTCAATCTGATACTTTTAATCAGTGCCGAAGAGGAAATATCGGGTAAGAATGGGGTAGAGTTGGTGCTCCCGATGTTGGATCGGCTGGATTTTGGGATTGTTGGAGAACCAACTAATAAACAAATCTGTAGGGCTGAAAAAGGACTAATGGTACTGGATGGCAAAGCTCTAGGCGAATCCGGTCATGCTGCAAGGGATGTGGG
>JAHHJQ010000235.1 GCA_018680005.1 Bacteroidia bacterium
ACCAATGGCGAAGGATAATCGTTCCATAGGTCAGTTTATTCTTGATGGTATACCACCAGCTCCAAGAGGAGTTCCACAAATCGAAGTGACATTTGATATCGATGCCAATGGTATCTTATCTGTATCTTCAAAGGACAAAGGGACCGGAAAGGAACAGAGCATTCGCATCGAGGCATCAACAGGCCTTTCTCAGGAAGAGATCGATAAGATGAAGGCTGAAGCTCAGGCCAATTCCGATGCGGACAAAGCAGCCAAGGAAAAGGCGGAGAAGCTTAATGCTGCAGATCAGTTGGTCTTCCAAACCGAAAAGCAGTTGAGCGAATATGGAGATAAACTTCCAGAGGAGAAGAAGACTGCTATCGAAGAGGCTGCTGCTAAATTGAAAGAAGCACATAAGTCTCAGGATATTGATGCGATTGATTCAGCTATGGAAACATTGAATACGGCATGGCAGGCAGCCAGCCAGGAAATGTACCAGGCGACGCAGGAAGGAGCACAGGCCAATGGCGGTGATGCTAGTGCAGAGGCAGATCAATCCGATTCTGGAACTAATGAAGAAGAAGTTACGGATGTCGAATTTGAAGAAGTCGATGATAAGTAAACGATAACACAGTTTTTGTTAAGTCACAGCCGAGGCATTTTAGTGCTTCGGCTTTTTTTATGGTCTGCATTCAAAGCTGGTAATAAGAAGAATTACATTCGCATTATGAAAATTGCATTCATACTTTTTGATGGGGTAACCATGCTAGATTTTATCGGCATCTATGATCCGATTAGCAGGCTTCATAAATTCTTGCCAGACTTGAAAATATCTACATGCGCCTATACTGAAGAAATTCAAGACAGTTTTGGACTTACTATGAAAGTTGATGTCATACAACCGGATCTTTCGAATTTTGATGTCATCATTGTGCCAGGCGGATATGGAACAAGAAAGCTACAAAAGAATAATGCTTTTTTGACCTGGATCAGAACCGCTGAACAAGTTCCTTTGAAAGTATCTATCTGCACGGGAAGCTTAATATTAGGAGCTGCTGTGTTCCTTGTTGGCAAAAAAGCGACAACCCATTTTGACGAATATGAATCACTAGAACGATATTGCGAAGAAGTAATGCGACAAAGAATAGTCGAAGATGAAGGAGTGATCACAGCCGGGGCCGTATCCTCTTCTTTGGACCTTGGTCTGTATCTATGTGAAAAATGGGCCGGGAAGGAGGCTACTAAATGGATTAGAAAAAGAATGGACTACCATGGCTGAGCCTTGTGAATTGACGCCCATTTTAGGAAATTACATTGAGAAAGATCAGCACTATACGATCATTGGTGGTGGTATTTCAGGATTGTTGCTCGGGTTCTTTATGAAAGACGCCGGAATTTCATTTGAGATTAGGGAAAAGAGCGATCGAGTAGGAGGCATGATAGCAACTAATGCTTGTGACTATGGTAGCGTTGAAACCGGCGCCAACGGTATTCTCTGGTGTAAAGAAATAGATTACGTGGCCAGGAAGCTAGACCTCAAGCCATTGGCGCCTAACCAAAAAGACAAAAAGCGGTTCTTTGTCCGAAACAAAAAGCTTAATCAATTCCCACTTCGGGTTTTTGAGACGCTAGGCTTTCTGGGACGCATGCTTACTCCTCATTCAGGAAAAATTAAAACTGTTTATGATTTTGGACGGCAATACATGGGTGAATCGGCCACGCGGCAGATTCTTTCTCCAGCATTGGCAGGTATTTATGGGACGAGCGCGGAGCAACTCAGTTTCGATGGATCCTTGAAGATGCTTTCAAGAATGCTCAGCTTGAGTAGGTGGTTACCTTTGGCCTGGTTCAGAAATAGAAAGCAGAATAAAACCAACAATTCGGTCGGTCTGCCAAAAGGGCTTCACAGTTTTCGAGGAGGTATGCAAGTATTGGTAGATCATCTCTCAGAGTATCTGAAAGATGAAATCAAACTAAATACAAAAGTCACTTCAATTGATAAGGAAAGGCACATAATATCAACGGTTCCTGCTCATGTTATCCTGCAAATGATTCCTAATGGGCATCTCAAAGATCTATTGTCCCAGGTACGATATCAGGGGCTTTTTTCGGTGTCATTGTTTTTCAAGAAGGGTCAATTTGCCAATTTCAAACCTGGGTTTGGATGTTTGATACCAAGAGAAGAAGGTTTGGTTTCACTGGGTGTTTTATTCACTTCTATAATTTTTCCGGAAAGAGTAAATGACGAAACTGTGCTAAATCTGAGGTGTATCCTGCATTATAATGAGCGCACAGCAATATTGTCAGATGAGCAATTGGTGGATGTATTAATAAATGATCTGGATCAGCTTTTTGGATTATCCGGAAAACCTCTGGAGCATAAAATCTATGGCTGGGAACAAGGTCTACCCATATATAGTCCTGAATTGAATGATCTGCTACCGCAATTAGATCAGGTTCTAAAGGAGAGCCATCCAAAGCTTAGGATTTTTGGGAATTACACGGGTGAAATTTCCGTAAGAGGCGCCTGTCAGACGGCATTCAAAGCGATCAAAGCTTAGCCAGTCTGGATTTTAAGAGATGGTCAGCAAGGACTAATGCAGCCATGGCTTCTACGATGGGGACGGCTCTTGGTAAGACACATGGATCATGTCTTCCTTTGCCTTTGACGGTTGTAGCCTGACCTTCCTTGTCCACTGATTCTTGTGACTGAACGATTGTAGCGACAGGCTTAAAGGCTACATTGAAAAAGATATCCATACCATTAGAGATTCCACCTTGTATTCCACCTGAAAAGTTGGTTTTTGTCACAATGCGGTCACCAATTTTCTCAAAAGCATCATTGTGCTCTGATCCTCTCATTTTTACACCTTCAAACCCTGATCCATACTCAAATCCTTTGCATGCATTGATACTCAACATGGCTTTCCCCAAATCTGCGTGTAACTTATCAAAAACCGGTTCACCAAGTCCAACAGGACAGCCTTTCACAACACATTGGATCGTACCACCTATGGTATCTCCTGCCTTGCGTACTTCTTTGATCTTGTCGATCATTAATGCTGCTGTTGCTGCATGGGGGCATCGTATGTCATTTGATTCAATCGAATCAAGATCTAAATCGGAATAATGTTTTTCCAATCTGATATCCCCAACCTGATTAACAAAAGCATGGATGGATATACCATTCTGGATTAGCAATTTTTTGGCGATTGCACCTGCGGCAACTCTAGCTGCTGTTTCTCTGGCTGATGATCTTCCACCACCTCGATAATCTCGAACGCCATACTTTTGTTGATATGTAAAATCGGCATGTGATGGTCTGAACTTATCGGCGATATGCGAATAATCCTTTGATTTGGCGTCTTTATTTCGAATCACCAAGGCAATAGGTGTTCCCGTAGTTACACCTTCAAACATGCCGGAAAGTATTTCAAAAGTGTCTGCTTCTTTTCTTTGAGTTACAATGGCAGATTGTCCCGGTCGCCTTCTATCCAAATCGAATTGAATTTCGGCTTCATCAATCTCAAGACCGGCCGGACAACCATCAATGGTGACACCGATAGCAATGCCATGAGATTCACCAAAGGTGCTCACCCTAAATACATCTCCAAAACTATTTCCTGCCATTTGTTCTGATCGATCTGTTAATATGCTGCACGAAAGTAATAATTAGCTTACGTATCTCTTGCCTGTAATGTTGTTTCTTGATGGTAAGCGAATGAGTTCAAAACAATCTGATTCATAATTGATTAACAATGGAGGTATGGTTAATTTTGCAAACTCTTGATTATTGCTATCTCCAATGTTCTTATCACCGGCTGATACTTTAGAAAAACTGGAATTTGATAAAATTCTAAAACTGCTGGAAAAGCATGCGCTTTCTGAAGTAACACAGTCCCATATTCAGGATATTCAGCCTTCAACATCGAGCCAATCCATATTCTATGAATTGACCAGGGTTCATCAATATAAGCTGGCTTTTGAAAATAATGATGTTCTTCCAATTCGCACTTTCAAAGATATTACAGAACACCTGGATTTATTGAAGATCGAAGGTTACGTGCTTTCTGAGGAGGTAATCATCTCCATTTTTGATCAATTGCTGATCATTCGTGATATTCTAAACTTCTTTAAAGAAGAAAGAAAGACGAAATATGATCAGCTCTATCGACTTTTTGCCAAAGTTGAGATTGATCATTCGCTGTTGAATGCTTTTGAACAAATTTTTGATGAAGAGGGAGAGATCAAGCCCAATGCCTCTCCGACACTTGTTAAGATTTCGAAAAGTATGAAATCCAGGCAAGTGGAATTAGATAAGCGCTTTAGAATTATCCTTACCGAGTACAAGGCCAAAGGTTGGTTGACAGATATCGGCGAAAGCATAAGGAATGGTCGTCGTGTACTTAGTGTCAGATCAGAATCCAAAAGAAAGATTCGTGGAATTATCCATGATGAATCAGCCACTGGAAATACAGCATTCATCGAACCAGATGCCATAGTTCAGATTAATAATGATATCCTGGATCTGATGACAGCCTTCAAGAAAGAGGTGTATAAGTTATTAAGGGATCTCTGTACTGCTATGCGACCTTTTGCCGATGACTTTGTTACCTATCAAAAGCTTTTGGTAAAAACGGATTTGATTAGGGCCAAGGCTTTGTTGGCCATCTCAATGGATGGAGAAATCCCCAATTTGTTAGATCAGCCAAAGCTGAATATCAAAATAGGACACCATCCTCTACTTCTTTTGAAACATAAAAAAGAGATTGGTGAGACAGTACCATTTACTTTATCCTTTAAGAATGGAAACAGAATACTCTTACTGAGTGGGCCCAATGCAGGAGGTAAATCCATAGCAATGAAGGCTGTTGGACTTTTGCAGGTCATGGTGCAATCTGGTATGCTCGTTCCGGCAGATGCGAATAGTGAGTTTGGAATATTCCACCAGCTTTTTGTAGATATTGGAGATTCCCAGTCACTGGACGATGATCTGAGTACCTATAGTTCAAGATTGAAGAATATGAAGCTTTTTATCGAAAAGGCCAATGAACGCACCTTGGTACTTATCGATGAATTTGGGTCAGGTACTGATCCTCAGATGGGGGGTGCCATAGCAGAATCCATACTCAAGGAATTGAATTTCAGGAAAGTGAGTGGTGTCATTACTACACACTATTCGAATCTAAAAATATTTGTCTTCAAAGCACGCGGAATCGTAAATGGCGCCATGCTTTTTGATACCGATTCTCTTAAACCCACCTACAGGATGAAAATTGGTCGTCCTGGAAGTTCTTTTGCATTTGAAATTGCTGATAAAAGTGGTTTGAGCAAACGTATTTTGGATTATGCAAAGTACAAATCCGGTAAAAAGGCTAAAGCCATTGACCAACTGCTGGTTGAACTCCAATCCGAGAAAAAAGCCCTGGAAGATGAATTGGAAGAAATGAAACTTCGTGAGAAAAATCTGGAGCGTCTGATCCGCAACTACGAATCTCTCCAACTTGATATGACCGTCAAAAAGAAACGGATGAAATTGGAGAATAAGGAAAAAGAACTCCAGGATGCTGCCTCAGATAACAAGTTATTAGAAAAGGTAATTCGTGAAATAAAGGAAGCTCAAAACCTTCAAAGAGCCAAAGAGCTTGCAGAGAAGAAGCGCAGAGAAAAAGAAAAACTAAAAGAAGAAGTTACTGAACTAAAGGAAACCATATTCTACAAGGACGCTACAGCTGAAGAGATTAACAAAGGTGATTTTGTGCGTCTTCGAACCGGAGGTGCTGCTGGAAAAGTGTTGTTGATAGAAAAAGATATTGCCTCTGTCCAAATCGGTCAAATGAGGATGAGTATTCCCATCAGAGATCTGACACGAGCTGCGGAACCTTTGGCAATCAATCCCCAAAAGGGAATACAGACAGATGTATTGAAAAAGGCTGCCAGTGCTGAAACCAATTTGGACATTAGGGGTATGCGACGAAATGTGGCTTTGCAGGTAGTAGAAGAATTTGTTGATACCGCAATCATAGCCAATGTAGATAGGCTCAAAATTATACATGGTCGTGGCAATGGGATATTAAAAAAAGCGGTGTGGGAGAAACTTAAAGAATACAGAGATATTCAGCGCATTTATCACCCTGATTTCGAAGCGGGCGGTGATGGAGTCACCATTATCAAGCTCTAAAATTGCAAAGGCCTCACTTCATAAGTGAAGCAAAGCCTTTCTTTATAATTTAGGATATTATTTATCCAAAGATTTCAGTCCCGGCGAAGTGAAAAGAACCTTCGATCATAGCATTTTCGTCAGAATCTGCTCCATGAACCGCATTTTCACCAATACTTGTTGCATACAACTTTCTTACTGTTCCATCTGCTGCCTCAGCAGGATTCGTAGCGCCGATTAATTTCCGGAAATCTTCAACGGCATTGTCTTTCTCAAGGATAGCTGCGACAATGGGTCCGGAAGACATAAATTCGACCAGTTCACCATAGAACGGTCTTTCTTTATGGACGGCATAGAATTCACCTGCCTTTTCAGCTGAAAGTTTGGTGAATTTCATAGCTAGTATATTGAATCCTGCATCATTGAACATTTTCAGGATAGCACCTATATGCCCATTTCTGACTGCATCTGGTTTGATCATCGTAAAGGTTCGGTTGCCTGACATTTTTCTCTTTATTATTAGTAATAAAATGGATTAATATGGAAGTACATAAATCGCTGCAAAAGTATACAATTTGATGCTTCTGTGCTTTATAAAAAATTATCTCATAATAGAGCTCATTTGAAGGTTGAATTAATGGATTAAAATGCAGAACTTCGCCGGCCATTATGAGCGAAATGAACTACCAAGAGGTTACAAAATTACTAGAGGAGCCTAAAAACGTCGTTATCACCAGTCACAGAAATCCTGATGGTGATGCTATCGGTTCGTCGGTATCCTTAGTATTGATACTCAAGAAGTTAAAGCACAAGGTTACCATAGTATTTCCCTCGGAATATCCAGTGGATTTTGAGTTTTTAACGCCCGTCAAACGAGCAATCATTTTTGATCAAACGCCGGAAAAAGCACTGCAGGCCATTGAAAAGGCTGAACTGTTTTTCGCCCTTGATTATAACGCTCTTGATCGCGTGGATAAAATGGCCGAAACAATCCGTCAAAATCCTTGTCCCAAAATCCTGATAGACCATCATCTTAATCCTGGTGATTTTGCTCAATTCGTTCTCTCAGATACTTCAGCAAGTTCAACTTGTGAATTAATGTGGATCTTTTTTCAGCAATTAGGCTATGATGACCTGATAGATAAGAAAGTCGCTGAAAGTTTATATACCGGAATTAACACAGATACTGGTTCATTCAAATACAGTACATCTCCACGACTATTTCAGGTATGTTCTAAGCTTCTTGAAAAAGGGGCTGATGATGTCAAGATTCAGGGTCTGATTTATGACAAAATGGAGGAAAAGAAGTTGCGTATTTTAGGACACTGTCTTGCCAATCGGATGGAAATTATTCCTGAGTTCTCTACAGCAATTATTCACCTGACCAAGCGGGATTATGAGAAATTTGATATTCAAAGAGGAGATACCGAAGGTGTCGTGAATTATCTTTTGCGCATCAAAGGAATCAAGTTAGCAGCCTTTATCGCCAGACAGCCGAACATCACAAAATTATCGCTCCGGTCCAAAGGTAATTTCTCAGTCCAGAAAATGGCAGAAAGATATTTCAATGGAGGAGGGCATAAAAATGCGGCCGGTGGATTTTCCTATAAAGGCTTGACTCTAACACTTGAAAGATTCAAGTCAATACTACCTAATTATGAACATCAACTCAAACCTTAGTTTGTCTATTTCATGTTTATGTTTTTTTGCCTTTTTGCTGGATTCCTGCAGTGAAAATCCAAAGGAACCTATTGATTTGAAGACAAGAAGTGGTTATGCCTTGAAAGTATTGGATAGAACATCTGATCAAAAGGCCACTGAATCCGCATATATCATGTATCGAAGTGATATAATGATCGGTGATACATTAATCAATACTTCATTGTTGACAGCACCTTATTTGTTTTATGAAGTGAAAGAGTTTAAAGAAGATCACAACGTTTCACCTGTAGTTGAAGCATTTCAGCTAATGAATGATGGAGATAGTGTCGTATTGACATATCCTATGTCATCTCAGGAAAATAAACCATCCTTTTTTGGAGACGCTCAAGCCCTTGACTATTATATTAAAATCGTTAAAACACTGGATATAGAAGAGTATGGTGAAGAATTCCGGAAAATTCGAGATGAAATGAGAGATGAAGCAGCCATTCTCACTGGTCGCGAAGAAGAAATGGAGGAGTTTACTGCTAACGTCTTGCAGCAATTTCAGACAGCAGATCCCAATCTGGAATTCAGAGATTTCGGTCAAGGTGTAAAGGCGATAATACACGAGGAAGGGCAAGGTCCTCTACCACATGAAGGCGCATTCGTTGCTGTTGCATATTTTGGAAGATTGATTAGTACCGGTCTGGCCTTTGATAATTCATTCAAGAGAGGAAAGCCATTTAAATATAAACTCGGGATCGGCACTGCAATAGAAGGTTGGGATCTGGTAATTCCTCAATTGTCTAAAGGAACAAAGGCTACTGTATTTGTGCCAAGTGTGTTGGGATATGACAAGCAGGGGTTTCCACCTACAATCGGTCCGGATGAAGATCTGCTATTCTATATCGAGCTTGTCGACATTATTAAATAGGGCCGCTTGATACCGATGCGTTAATTGTACCACGCAGATCCTTTTTCTCACCAATCTATCGAGATAAATCACCCATTTATAGGCTTTCCTTAGGTGCTTGCCAAGAAATGGTATTTAGGTCATTTCCTATGCTAATAATAGTGCAGATTTGAATTCATTTAATCAGAATTAATGCGATTGAAGAATATGATTCATAAGATATTGATTTACAGCACATTGTACTTGAAATAAGTATAGGATAAATTCCTTTAACGACGGTGCTTTTTGTATCTTTGGAGCTTCGCAAAAAATACTAAAATTCAATGGCAGACGACTCGCGGATAATTCCGATAAGTATTGACGAAGAAATGAAATCGGCATACATAGATTATTCTATGTCTGTTATAGTTGCCAGAGCACTTCCTGATGTCCGGGATGGATTGAAACCAGTCCATCGAAGGGTGTTATAT
>JAHHJQ010000240.1 GCA_018680005.1 Bacteroidia bacterium
TTTATGTTGTAAATCCTTATCTGCAAGGATTATGATCTCTTTGATTGATCTTTTTGCTCCTCTATTTATTGCTATGACCTCTCCACTAACGGGAGCCACATAAATAATTTCCGGAAGCTTTTTGTCATAAAACAATGCATCCCCTGCTTTTACTTCATCGCCGACAGCAACTTCAACTTTAGGTATAGGTGAAAGCCCCAGGAAGTTTCCTGGTTTTATTGCGAATGTTTTGGCAGAAAGATCTGCTTCTATTGATTTTTTTGCTTCTCCCTGAAGCAAAATATTGTGTCCTTTTTTCAGGAAATGAACTTTTTGTCCTTTGACGTGGTCTGGAACTTTTGGACGAAACATATCAGAAAATTTTGGAAAAAGACCATAATTCTTATTCTTCGAATCAGCGCCCAATTTCTGAGCTTCAAGCTTCAACATGTTGTCTGCAACAGTGATAATTCCTCCGATCACAACAAATGCAACAATCACGATTAATGACGGAACGAAGTAAGATGATAAATCCGATGATGAAGATTGAGCTAAAATGAGATTGGGTAGCGCAAAATGAAGAAGTACTATTAAGAACAATTTCGTTTGTATATTCTTCAAAATGAGATAGTTATAATAAAAAATGAGGCGTTTTCCTGCCTTATTTAAAATCGGGGCAAAGATATAAAGCTTTAAAGTATTAAACCGGTCGGTCTATCACTTATTAAATGGAGTAAAACTATTTAGAATTAGTCTAAATATGGCAGATCTTGCCTATCTGATGACCCTGACTGTGTAGCGCAATTCAGAAACTGCCGGGACAGTGTTGGCTACAATGGTAATATCCTTTTCTTGTTTCCCAAAAGGTTCCTTGGTACTATCATAGATCACGTTGATAGAACCGCGCTCTCCTGGTCGAACGGGAACAGACTGAGGATATTCGAGCGTTGTGCAATTGCATGCTGTGACTATTTCAATAATAAGGTCCGCATTGCCCGTATTGGTAAATTTGAATTCGTGCTCGCGCTGCTCTCCTTTTTTCACATTTCCGAAAGCCCAACGTTCTTCCTCGAAGGTGATCTCAGGTCTTTTTTGATTGGTTGATTCGATAGCACTTCTTGCCGGGTTCTTGGTACGAATTGTGATGGTGGTTGGGCCTTCGATGATCTTAAATTCTGTTCTTCGATTGAACCGATGCTCTTCGTCATTGCACTTTACTCCATTGGCACATCTGTTCAGAATAACGCTTTCTCCATAACCAACTGCTTTGATCCGATCCGATTCTACTCCTTTGGCCACAAGCCATTTTTTTGCAGATTCTGCCCTTCTGGTGGATAATCTCCGATTGTAGGCGTCATTGCCTCGAGCATCTGTATGGGAAGATAGTTCGATAACCATATCAGAATATTCGTTCAGCAATTCTAATAGTACCTCCAAATCCTGCTCAGCATCCTCCAGAATCTTATCATCATCAAAATCATAATAAATATTGTTCAGTCGTATTGGCTGATTGATTTCGACAATTTCCTCAATAAATTCTGGTTCGGGCTCCGGTTCAGGTGGAATTACTGTGAGAATAAATTCTTCAAGAAAATCTTGACTTTCATTCACCCCAACAGTATTTATGACCGTAGAATCCGGAAAAAATCCCTCCTTAAGAGCCTTTATCTTATAGGATTTGCCCCTTTCCAATGGGAATTGAAACTCAAAACCCTCATTGTTGGTCAACTCCACCGGATTTATGGGCTGTCCATTGATCACTTCGAAGATTTGAAGTGTTGCCCCGGATAATGGTTTTCGCTGTGCATACGTACCTGCAATGAGATTTAGGTTAATCTTTTCAAATCTAAATTCATAAATATCATTGCAGCAAGTTTTGCTTTTTAGTGACCGGGTGCCTTCCCTGTTCGAAGTCAGATAACCGCTTTCACCATCAGGATTGATACGGAAGAATACCTCGTCAACACTGGTGTTGTAAGATTTTGACATATTCAATGGAGCATCCCAATCTGTATCTTTCCAACTCGTAACAAAGACGTCATACCCTCCAAAACCAGGTAGACCATCTGAACTGTAATATAGCGTCCCTTCGAAATAGAATGGTGTTATTTCATTGGCCGAAGTATTTATCAATTTTCCGAGATTGATAGGATCACCATAAACACCGTCTCCTTCCTTAACCGCATAATAAATATCAGATCCTCCAAACCCTCCGGGTCTATCGGCACTAAAGAACAATACCTCTTTACCTAAATGCACACCATATGAAGGATGTCTGACTACATAGTCTCCATTGATTCCTTCGAGCTCTTCCGCAGGACCCCAGGTTCCCCTATCCGAAAGCTTACTGCGATAAAGTTTGGACGACTCGACATCATTCCCGAATAGAATGGCTCGCGTAAACATTAATTCGGTCTGATCAGGTGAAAGGATCACATTGCTCGTATGAGTGCCACCAAGATTGATGTTTGGGCTCAATTCTTTGGGGGTGGACCATGAAACCCTGCCTCGCTTCTCACTCCGTGTTGAGGTATAGATCTTCGTAAAGACTACATCTTCTCCATCTTCTGTACCTGTTATTTTCGAAGTTTTCATTGATGCGAAGTAAAGTTCGCCGGTATTAAGTCCATTGATTGGGCTATACTCACTAGAAGTAGTATTGATGCGTCGTCCAAGATTTTCGATAATCAGCTCGGAGTCAACTTCATAAGATTCCAAGGCTAATTCAGCTCCCAGAATTTCGTTTCGAGCAAGTTGAATTAACTTAGGATCTTCTGCCGTCGCTATAAATTCCTTGAATTCGGAAATGGCAGCTCGATATTCACCCATCATCTTTAGAGATCTCGCATACTTGAAACGAGCATCCGGATAATCTTCATTTTGATCATATGTTACAACCACTCTCTTGAACCACGATTCAGATCGTTTATAGTCTCGTAACTTGTAGTTGATATTTGCTATCGTATAGACCAAAGATCGATCTCTGGTCTTAGAATACGTTTTCTCATACCATTCCAAGGCACTATAATAGTCGCCTCTTTCCATACTTGACACAGCGGCATCCAACATATCTTTTGGCATATAGTCGCTGATTGGTTGCGACCACATCACAACAGGGCTCAGGCAAAGTACCAGAAGAAGTATTTGAACGCCAATTTTCATATCCAAAATCATAGATCGGGGCAAAGCACGGTCGGCTTCACCTCAGGTTTTTTAAATATTTTTCCAATGTAAGACACTGCCACTTCAAATGCACCTTGATTGCCAGATGCACTAGAAAGTCCACTGGTTGTAAGATCATAAGCAGCAGCTAGTCTCAGACTTTTTATATCCGCTCCAAGGATCACTTGAAACGCATCTCCTGCCCTGTATCCCAGTCCCCCCCGAAGTGTAATTTCTCTTTCTTCGTCGAAGCGATATCCCAACACACCCTGGCCTGACACAGTTGTGGCACCAGAAATTCGCTGTGCATATATACCCGTATTCAAATCCCAGGTATCATTAAGTTGAAATGCCAGACCACCATGCAGGGTCGCCAGCATAGGCAAAGTATTTTCATCTGCGCTACTCAGATTGTAGGATGGGTTGCCTATATGATTTACTGCAAACCCAATAGTCATCTTTGTTTCATCATTCAAGAGCGACTTAAACAATGCACCAGCGCTAATGTCAACATAAGATGTATTATCGATATTACCTACATCCTGACTTACACCGCCTCCGCCAAGCAGATTGTCCTCAAAGATTAGCAACGTGGCATCTACACTTCTATTGACCGATCCGCCCTGTGCTCCAATTGTAAAAACAGATTTATTATCATCATCCAGTGAGAAATGATAAGCTACTGAGCCATAAAAACCAGTACTTTTGAGACTACCTATTCCTACTTCATCATTATAAAAGGTAATCCCAACGCCGACCCAATCTTGCTTTCTAAATCCTCTAATAATAGGTGCATCCAGATAAAAGGAAGGCGTAACAAATTCATTTGGTAAAATAGAGAACCATTGATCTCGTAAAATGCCTCCAATTCGGAATGAACCATTGAAACTTCCCGTAAGCGCGGGATTTGTCGTTAAATAAGAATGGTCGAACAAGGTGTAGTGAATATCCTGAGCTTTCAAACTCAAACTACCTAGCCCTATTATTAGAATTGTAAGAAGAGTATAAAATGTTCGCCTCATAAGGTAGCTTTGGTAAGAATATCCAATCTCGAATATAGGCTTTTTGAAATATCTGATCGATCAATGTCATTATATAACGGATAACCTTAATGTTTGCTGATATACCTCAACAAAAATTTTAGATTATACACTTGCCGAAACTTAACAACAATTAAAGCATCTTAACTAAGGATTAACCGATTATCTGTTGTGCAGAAGTTGAAATTCATATACCATTACTACATGAAATTGCGATTGATATTAGTTCTATTTTTGATCGGAGCATTGCTTCCATCTCTTATGGCTCAAAAAACTCCTGAGATAGAAATTTCTGATCCAGAAGCGATACAACTCCTGGATAAGGTTTCAAAAAAATTAGAACAATCTTATAATTATCGAGTCGATTTCACATTTACGGTCGACTATCCTGGAGAAGATTCTATTGTAAGCAAAGGTCATATGATCCAGGAAGGTGAGAAATACCTCGTAGATCTTCAGGATCAGTCATTCACATGTGATGGAAAGTCGGTTTGGGTTCATATGATACCACAGAAGGAAGTGCAGATCACAGACGTTGAAGAAAGCAGTGACGGCTTCAACAACCCATCTGATTTTCTTTCCATATATGAAAAGGAGGAGTTCATTTTTGGAATTCTGTCAGCATATCATAATGAAAGGGATAAAATCAAAGAAATCGAATTTAAGCCAACCGATACGAACAGTGAATTTTTCAAAGTCAGAATTATATTGAATGCTTCAAGATTGCGAATTGATGAAGTCATTGTTTTTTATAAAAACGGAAGTCAGTTCAGACTGCAAGTAAATCAATGGCAAACCAACGTTGAAACCACAGCCACACTTTTTCAGTTCGATGCAAGCAAATTTCCGGATGTACATATAGAAGACCTGAGGTTTTAATCCAGTACAGATTTGAGGGCGTATTTTTTGAGTGCATCTGCTATCCTTCTGTCATTACTTAATCTTGGTACTTTATTCTGCCCTCCAAGTTTTCCCTGGCTTGCCATATAATTCCTAAATGCAGATTTGCACAAAGGAGTAATCTTCAGTGTCCGAAGAATATTACCGGCAATCAGATCTTTATAATAGATATTCAAATTCTGAAGATTTTGATCAATCTTCATGGACAGCTCTTCCATACGTTCCGGAACATAATCAAATTCTATAAACCACTCATGGTAAGGCAGTCCACCATCTGGCGCATTGACTTCTGGTGCAACAGTATATTCTATCAGATTGATTCCCATTTCGTCGCTAGCCTGATTAATTGCTTTATCTACTTCCGCACCGATTACGTGCTCGCCAAATGCGGAAATAAAATGTTTAATTCTTCCAGTAACCCGGAGACGATAAGGATTTACGCATGTAAACATAACGGTATCACCAATATTGTATCCCCAGAGTCCAGCATTACTATTGATAATGATCGCATAGTTGACCCCTAGTTTGACATCCTCTAATTGATAGCGTGGCGGATCTTTTTCAAAAATCTGGTCTGCAGGAATGAATTCAAAGAAGATACCGGAATCTGTATTTAAGAGCAGGTCATCAGCACCGGGCCTGTCCTGAAATGCAATGAATCCCTCCGATGCAGGATAAGTTTCAAGAGTGTCGACCTCCGCTCCTACAAGCTGTTCCAACTTCTTCTTGTAAGGTGCGAAATTTACTCCTCCATAAACAAACATGGAATAGTTGGGAAATATCTCCTTGATACTATTTTTTCCGCTTTTTTCAAGCAGTTTTTCATAATACATCAGCACCCAGGGAGGAATCCCACTGATAAGCCGCATGTCAAGAGCAATTGTTTCATCCACAATTCGATTCAACTTCTCTTCCCAATCTTCAATAATATTCGTTTTCCACGTAGGCAACTGACTTGTCTTTAACCAATTGGGTACTTGGTGATTAACAATACCAGATAATCGCCCAATAGCAATACCATTCTCATAGGTTAGTTTGGGGCTACCGGACAGAAAAATCACCTTTCCGTCAAAATAGCTCCCCTTCCCTGTAGTATGATAAAAATGAAAGAGTGCATTCCGCGCAGTATTGAAATGATTGGGTAAACTATGATGTGTAATTGGAATATATTTTACTCCACTTGTTGTTCCTGAGGTTTTGGAAAAATACTTAGGAAGCCCCGGCCATAGCACGTCTTTTGCTCCGGTTCGAATCTTGTCTATATATCCGCGAATGCCTTCATAATCACGTATTGGGACTGCATCCTTGTATTCTTTATAGGTGTTGATTCCCGCAAAACGATGTTCCTTTCCAAATTCAGTATCCTTCGCTTTGTGTATGAGCGTCTGGAAAATTTGTGCCTGGGAAGCAGTTGGTCGATTCGCTTCTCTAATTATTTGTTTAGAAATTATTCTCGCGATGGGCTTTATTAGTCGGGATCTCCACGGCATAGAGATAAATATATTATAATCTGATAGGTTTTCTAAACGTAGAGCAGGTGGTTTTGCATGTTATTGGATCTTTAACAATCACACATAGCGCTTTGCTGTTAAAGTTATCTTAGGACCAGACGATAACTTCATTGAACAACCTTTAAATATTTGTTTTGTACCTGCAATAATGGTCGCTTTGAATCTTGTGCATAGCCGAATTATTATTGGTTGACATATATAAATGTTGTAATTTTGCGCCCGCATGAATATGAAGGACCTCTTCTTTGTTACATTTTTCGCAGTTTTAGTCCTGGTCTCGGCATCTTGCTCAAATGGATTTGAAAAAATTCGAACGAGTAATGATACCCAACTTCAATTTGATAGAGCGTTTGAGTATTTCGAAAACGAAGACTATTTAAAGGCAAGGACGCTTTTTGAATTATTGCTCAATTCACTAAGAGGAAAAGAACAGTCTGAGAAGGTGTACTTTTATTATGCCCGCACCTACTACGAAATGCGTAATTATAGACTTGCTGCAAGCTATTTCCAGAACTTCTATCAAACCTTTGCCAATAGTCAGTATACTGAAGATGCTGAATTTCTTTCCGCATATTCCAACTATAAGCTATCAAATACGTTCAGACTAGATCAGGGTACCTCAATACAGGCAATTGACGAGTTGCAATTGTTTATCAATAAGTACCCTAGTAACGATAGAATTGAGGAGTGCAACAATTTGATTGATGAACTGCAAAGAAAGCTTGAAAGAAAAGCTTTTGAAGAAGGTAAATTATATCGTGATCTGCGACAATGGGAGTCTGCAAAGCAGTCTTTGAACAATATGATCAAAGATTTTCCGGATTCAGATTATATCGAGGAGGCAAGGTTTATGGTGGCAGAATGTGAGTACCTGATTGCAGTTAATAGTATTCGATTCAGACAGCAAGAGCGTTTTGAAAATGCGATAGAAGCAGCCGAGTTCTTTTTAAAGAAATATCCTGAGAGCAAATACAAACTGGACATAGAAAAAATCATCCGCGATTCTAACGATCAACTAAAAGATTTAATAAAATGACAGACATCAAATCAAAAGTGCAAGGTATTGATCCTAACATCAGTGCCAGAAATATTAAAGACCTGATTGCTGAAACAGGTAATATTTACGAATCCCTTGCCATTATCTCCAAGCGAGCACGTCAGGTATCCGTTGATGTGAAAAGAGAATTGCACCAAAAATTGGAAGAATTCGCTGTCACAACTGATACTATCGAAGAAGTACACGAGAACAAAGAGCAAATAGAAATATCTAAGTTTTACGAGCGACTTCCCAATCCTGTGATCATTTCTATGACAGAGTATCTCGAGGATGAGTTGAATCATCGATACAAAGGTGATGGGTCTGAAGGATATGACGACGATGTTTCAGGCGGATTGATGGGCTTGGAAGAAATGTAATCTTTATCCATTAGTTGACCGTATTTATGGTTTTGTACCTTTCAATAACAATATACCTTTATGAAAGGGAAAAAAATTCTTCTCGGAATTACAGGCAGTATAGCTGCCTATAAAGCGGCTTTGCTAACAAGGCTATTGGTAAAATCCGGTGCCGAGGTCAAAATCATTATGACTCAGGCTGCAGCAGATTTTATAAGCCCTCTTACCCTATCTACACTTTCAAAAAAACCGGTCCTTGCAGATATTTCTTCCGACGAAGAATGGAACAACCACGTCGAACTGGGATTATGGGCGGATGCTATGGTTATAGCACCATTAAGTGCTAATACGCTGGCAAAAATGGCAACTGGTATTTGTGACAATTTGATCATGGCAGTTTACTTGTCAGCTAAATGTCCTGTATTCTTTGCTCCTGCTATGGATCTTGATATGTGGCAACATCCATCTACTCAGAACAACATTGACACCCTCAAAACCTATGGCAACAGGCTTATTGATGTTAGTTTTGGTGAGTTGGCCAGTGGCTTGATCGGAGCCGGGAGAATGGCAGAACCTGAAGATATCGTGCTTGTTCTTTCCGATTTTTTCGGAGACACAAAACAATTGTTTGGCAAACATATCCTCATAACCGCTGGTCCTACCTACGAAGCAATTGATCCTGTACGATTTATTGGCAATCGTTCAACCGGAAAGATGGGATTGGCAATTGCGAAGGTTTGCACGGCAATGGGCGCTGAAGTCACTTTAGTGATCGGCCCCCATCATCTGGATATACCTGAACACATTCATGAAATCAGAGTAGAGTCGACAAAAGACATGTATAATGCATGTCATAAATATTTTGAAAAAAGTGACTTCATCGTGCTTTCAGCAGCCGTTGCGGACTTCCGTCCGGATCACGTAGCAGAACAGAAGATCAAAAAAACAGGGGAAAGTTTGGAGCTTTCTCTTTCAAAAACAGAAGACATCGCTGCATCATTAGGTCAAATCAAACGTAATAATCAGATAATCGTTGGATTTGCGCTAGAGACCAATAATGAACTTGAGAATGCAAAGTCGAAGCTGAAACGAAAGAACTTTGATTATATCGTCCTGAATAGTATGCAGGATAAAGGAGCGACTTTTGGTCACGACACGAACAAAGTAACCATCATTGATAAAGGCAATAAGATCTACGATTATGAGTTAAAGTCGAAGGACGAAGTAGCCAAAGATATCATGGACCTCATCCTGCGTAATTTGTAATTCTGATATTCCATTCATCCTATGAATTCAATTTTCCGTCCATTTAAATATATTTCTGTAGTTGTTTTGATATGCTTTTGTTTTCAGAGCAATGCACAGGAGCTTGACTTCACTGTTCAGATCAATACACCCAAACTTCAGACTGCTGATCCAAAAGTGTTTGAAAGCCTGGAACGGTACATGATCGAATTTATCAACAACAGGGATTGGATCGAGGATGAATTTCAATCAGATGAAAAAATAAGAGGTAGTATCCAACTAACAATCACCGAAGAAATTTCGGAGAATAGCTTTAGAGGTGAGATAGCAATTCAGGCTAACCGCCCGGTATATGGCACAACCTATGAAACCTCGCTATTAAATCATGTCGATAAGGATGTGCAGTTTTCTTTTGAACAGTATGAACCGCTGATATACACGCCTAACGTATTCAATGATAATTTGACATCATTACTATCCTTTTATGTCTTTGTGATCATAGGAATGGATTATGATACGTTTTCACCGTATGGAGGAAATCCATATTATCAAGCTGCACTAGAGATTGTCAACAATATACCGCCCTCGGTTGCAGCATCAGCTAAAGGGTGGAGATCGCTAGATGGTAACAGAAACAGATTTTGGATCATCGATAACCTGCTTAATCCTAAAATCAAAACTTACAGAAGGGCCATGTATGATTATCACAGGCAGGGATTGGATATCATGGGGAATGATGTTGAAACCGGTAAAGCTACAATACTTACAGCGATTTCATCTCTGGAGGAAATGAATCGTTCTTATCCGAATTCAATGATTCTGCAAATGTTCTCCAACACCAAAGCTGAAGAAATCATTGAAATCTTCAAAGTCGCCAGCAGAGAACAAAAGTCGAAAATCACTCAGGTAATGACCAAATTGGACGCTTCTCATGCGTCAAAATATAGGACCATCGGCAGATAAGACCGATAATCATCTTTAAGCAAGCGTTTGCGATCTAGCTTTCGCAAAAAACATCTAGATTCTTTCAGGATCAAATGCTCGTTGTCCTAACTTCATACGCATTAATGTAACATTGAACCGAAAATGAAGATTCGATTTTTGCTTCTTACTTATCTCCTAATGCTATTTTCTTGCACGTCAGAAAAGGCTGACCAGAACATCCCAATAGACGTGCCATTCTCCTGGAGTGGTGCCACCATTTATTTCCTCATGACGGATAGATTCTATGATGGGGATCCTCAAAATAACTTCCAACATGATGCAGCCAATCCTCCGGCAGCCTATCGAGGGTTTATGGGAGGAGATATCAAAGGAATCACTGATAAAATCAAAGAAGGGTATTTCACCAAATTGGGTGTAGATGCAATCTGGTTCACTCCCGTGGTTGAACAAATAAAAGGATCAGTAGACGAGGGAACCGGAAATTCATTTGCTTTTCATGGATACTGGACAAGAGACTGGACAGCGTTGGATCAAAGATTTGGCACCGCTGAAGAATTGAGGGAGTTGGTGAAGGTAGCCCATCAAAACGATCTAAAAATACTCATTGACGCTGTGGCCAACCATACTGGTCCTGTAACTGAAATGGATAGTCAATGGCCCGATGATTGGGTCAAGACAGGACCGAGGTGTAGCTATACAGATGCAAAAACAACCATTGATTGTACCCTGGTTGAAAATCTGCCCGACATAAAGACTGAAAGTGATAAAGAGGTGGAATTGCCATTATTTCTCTTGGAAAAGTGGAAAAATGAGGGGAGATATGAACAAGAGATTACAGAACTTGATCAGTGGTTTGAGACGACCGGATACAAAAGAACACCTGTAAATTATATCCTTAAATGGTTGGTAGATTTTATCAAGGAATATGGGATAGACGGTTATCGAGTAGATACCGTCAAACATACGGAGGCATTTGTATGGTCAGATCTGTACAGAGCCGCTGTTGAAGCCTTTGAGTCCTACAAAGATGAACATCCCGAAGAATTTCCCGATGATGCCCCATTTTACATGGTCGGTGAAGTATACAATTATTATGCAAGTGGTGGGAGAGAATTTGACTATGGAGATCAAAAAGTTGACTTCTTCGACCATGGATTTCACAGTCTAATCAATTTTGATTTTAAAACAGATGCGACCCGGGAATACGAAGAAATATTTGTTAAATACGATACCTTATTAAATGGTCCTTTAGAAGGCAAATCAGTTGTCAACTATATCAGTTCACATGATGATGGTGCTCCTTTTGATAAAGAAAGAAAAATGCCTTTAGAAGCTGGAACGAAGCTAATGCTTACCCAAGGCAGTGCTCAGATATATTATGGTGATGAAACTGCAAGGCGGTTAAATGTAAAAGCTGATGGGGATGCTGTACTTCGTAGTCCTATGAACTGGCAAGCCATTAGCTCCAATGATTCCAAAGTCGGATATACTACGAAAGATGTGCTTGAGCACTGGAGAAAACTGGGACAATTCAGGAAATCAAATCCTGCAATTGCCAATGGCAAACATCAATTGATTTCCAGTGATCCCTATGTTTTCAAAAGAGAATGGACATCTGGTGACTATACCAATAAGGTAGTAGTTGGACTTGGATTAGAAAAAGGTCAAAAAGAAATAAATGTCGCTAACACTTTTGGGAATGGAGTCGCAATCATTGATCAATATTCCGGTAAAACAGGTAAGGTGAGCAATGGCAAAGTTATCTTGGACACACCATTTGACCTGGTTCTTTTATCGATCAATTAGCATTGCATCTCAAAAATCAGACTCCTTATAGCATTGTGCTATCTTTGATATTGAAGTCTATCTTACACCGTTCATTAAAATATCATTTTGAAGCACATTGCCATTTTCGCCTCAGGAGGAGGAAGTAACGCTTTAAAAATTATTGAATATTTCAAACAAAACCCGGGTATCTCCGTAAGTCTCATTGTGTGTAACAGGCGCAAAGCTGGTGTTTTGGAAAAGGCCAAAATGCACAATATTGAGACCCTCGTTATTAGTAAAGCATATTTATACCATAGTGAGGAGATCCTAAAGGAACTGACGAAGAG
>JAHHJQ010000257.1 GCA_018680005.1 Bacteroidia bacterium
AGTCCGGTTATACGACGGATCTACGAGCTCGGGCAAAAGTAGGTACGCAAAGCTTCAATCCTGCAGAAACATGGATACTGGATCTAGAAAGAGATACCACTTATCAGGTTACAACAGATAGCATTGACGGCATCTTTGACAAGCCGGCATTCATGAAAGATTATGCTGAAAAGCCGGATGAATACGAGGATCAGTACAAGAAACCCAGAAAAACCCAAATCGGATCTTTGAGGTTTTCAGAGGATGGAAAAGCCGTCGTCAACATCACGGTTCAAGATCATAAGGATAGATGGATCATGCTCGTGGATATGGAAACCGGGGATTTAAAATTGATCGACCGCCAACATGATGATGCATGGATCGGAGGTCCCGGAGTCGGTTGGTTTGGTGGTGGCGCGCTTGGATGGATAGACAATGACAATATCTGGTTCCAATCCGAGGCTACAGGCTATTCACATCTGTACCGCGCCAATGTCAATTCAGGTAAGAAACAGCAACTCACCAAGGGGGATTTTGAAATCCTTGGGGTCCAATTATCAAAAGACAAACAGACATTTTATCTGACAAGTAACCGTGAAACGCCACACGAACAACACTTTTATCATATGTCCGTCAATGGGGGCCAAATGATGCAGATTACGACTGTAAAAGGTGGTCATCAGGTAACAGTCTCACCAGATGAAAAACAATTGGCTATTCGCTTTTCTCATAGCAATCAGCCATGGGAATTGTTTGTAATGGCCAACGAGGCCGGTGCAGAAATGAAAAAGCTTACCAATTCTGTGACTGAGGAATTCAATGACTACAACTGGAGGGTTCCCGAAATTATCCGATTTGAAGCCAGGGACGGTATTCAGGTACCTGCTTCGATCTACCGACCGGATCCCGGAAAGAAAAATGGAGCCGCAGTTGTCTTCGTGCATGGTGCAGGCTATCTACAAAATGTACATAGTTGGTGGCCATCTTACTACCGAGAGTATATGTTTCACAACTTCCTGACTGATAATGGATACACGGTTTTAGAAATTGACTTCAGAGCCAGTGCAGGATATGGGAGAGATTGGAGAACAGCGATCTATCGATTTATGGGTGGTAAGGATCTGGATGACCAGGTGGATGGCGCCAAATATTTAGTAGAAGAACATGGCATAGATGCAGAAAGAATTGGGATCTATGGTGGTTCGTATGGCGGATTTATCACTTTGATGGCCATGTTCAATTCACCCGATACCTTTAAAAGTGGTGCAGCGCTTCGTTCTGTAACCGACTGGGCACATTACAATCATGGCTATACTTCCAATATTTTGAATACACCAGTATCGGATAGTATTGCGTATTATCGAAGTTCTCCAATTTATCATGCTGAAGGATTTAAAGGGCACCTCGTCATGCTTCATGGTATGATCGATACGAATGTGCATTTCCAGGATGTCGTTCGATTATCTCAAAGATTGATCGAGCTGGGGAAGGTCAACTGGGATCTGGCCGTTTTCCCTGTTGAACGACATGGATTTATTGAAGCTTCCAGTTGGACAGATGAGTATCGAAGGATTTATGAATTGTTTGATGAAACATTGAGGGAGTGATGTTAGGGACAAACCCCATAAAAGAGTAAGCTATAAGTTCCGAGCCACCATGAGGTTAAAGCCGTTAAACTTGAATCTTGCTATAGCATGTATGTGTAACATCCCAGTAAGAACTAAAAGTGTGCGACGTCTTGTCCAGGTGAACCGAACGGCTTTAGCCTTCGGTACACCGCGAGATGCCTTTAGATGGGGTTTTAACCCCTAATATACCCAGGCCCTCCTTTTTAACACGAGGGGTTAAAACCCCGGAAAGAGGATGTCTTTAGTCCCTAATCACCCTAGGGCTAAAGCCGCTAGGGTTACAAGTTTTCAGAAATAGGTATCATTTATTCCTATCGTAAAATTAATCTTTCCTTTTCCACGATGATTGCCTAGGTGAACCATACGGCTTTGGCTTTCGGTATAGCCATGCGCCACCTTTTAGTGGAGTCTTAACCCCTAGCTATGAAAAACGAGAGTGAGCCACATCTTTAACGCTAGTTAATGAAATCAGAAATTCGCTCACATATAAGAATAGAATCTAATGTATAGAGTTTGAGGTTGTGAAAGCACCCCAAAATGAAATACAATCTATACGCCCTGTTGGTAATCATCCTGGCCGTGTCCTGCGAAAATTCCGACATCCTACCGGATCTGCCTGAATGCGTCCAGAATCTAATCGATGTCATTAAAGACGAACCTGTAAGAAACCCTCCTGTGATGGTATGGGAGTGGAATACAGACGACACCACTTACTATTACATTACATCAGACTGTTGTGACCAATTCAATTATCTCTATACAACAAATTGCGAAATCGTATGTGCGCCAGATGGAGGTATAACCGGAGCTGGTGATGGGAAATGTCCGGAGTTTAGGGATATTGAAAAAACTCTGGTCTGGGAAGATAAGAGAGATTGAGGGTGTAATAATAACCACTAAGGTACTAAGGTTCACTGAGTCAACCAAGAGTTCTCAACGTCCTCATGAAAGTTTCTTTGTTCTTTGTGGCAAACTACCAGGCTTAGTCCCCTGAGCTGCTTAAACTAATAATTCCTATTCTGCTTCTTTATTCAAATGTTCCAATACATCAAGCAGCATATCTCCACTCATACGTTGCTTGTAATTTGGACTGATATACTCAAAAAGTATGGTGCCATGCGTATCTACAACAAACACAGCTGGCACTGGAAGTAATCCCGGATTTTGGTCGTCTGAATGTTTGGACAACATTTTATTGTAGCGTTCAGGAGCTTGAAACGCAATACCCATAGCCTTCATCAATGCACCATCAGCATCCGAAAACAAAGTGTATCCGAGGCCTTCTTCGGCTATTGACACCTGAAGTCGATCAGGTGAATCAGGACTAAATGCGATAATCTGATATCCTAAATCTTGGATCTGCTGTTCCTTTTCTCCAAGATCAGAAAGATGCGCATTGCAGTAGGGACACCATCCTCCGCGATAGAACAACATAATTGTCTTCTTTTCAGAAACAATATCCAGCAACGAAGCCACATCTCCATTCATAGCCATCATTGGTATGCCTGGAATTTGTTCGCTTATGAGCAAGGGCGATACGTCCTGGGCTTTTTCAGGAACCTGAGCATATCCGATGCCGACGAACATCAGCATTATAAAAGTGGTGACCAATGAGTTCTTCACAATAATTAGTTTTTTTAAGTGATACGCATAGAATTGATCCATGTTCTCATAATACAGCTTCAGGGCATAGCAGCAGTATATTTTCTAAACCAATTCAGTATTCGTGGCGACACTTCCATTAATAATTTGGGTTCTCTCGGGCCATGCGGTGTTCTTGGCAGGACCAACATCTCTGTACCAATTCCTCTTCTCTTGAGCGCTACATAAAATTCTTGTCCCTGTGTAAATGGTACTCTCAAGTCATTAGCACCATGAATCACCTGTGTTGGCGTCACCACATTCTTGATGTGGTACATGGCTGAGTGTTTTTCATAGGTGTCATAATCATCCCAAACTTCGGATCCCATGTGCCCAACAAGATAGTCAGGGATATCGGTTGTAGTCGTCATACTTACCAAATTGGGTAATCCTGCTCCCATGCTTGCCGCCTTAAATCGATCGGTTCGCGTCACTAAAAAACTTGTTAGATATCCTCCATAACTCCAACCCATCACTGTCATTCGTTCTTCATCCGCCACACCCATTTCGATAACCTTGTCCACTCCACTCATAACATCTTCATAATCTCCATAACCCCAATCTTTGAAGTTGGCATATCTGAATTCTTTGCCATATCCCGTGCTGCCTCGTGGATTTGGCCGAAGGACGGCAATACCTTCCTGAGCAAAGTATTGAGTCATATAAATCGATGGATTTCCTGTAAAAGATTTGGTAAATACACCCGCAGGACCACCGTGAATTTGTAATACCAATGGCACCTTATCTCCCTTTTTATAACCGACCGGGTAGGTCAACAATCCTTCTATTTCGAGGCCATCTTTAGATTTCCAGGATATCAATTCCGTCTTACCCATTTCTGGTAGTTCCACAGCATCATTGACTGAACTTATTTTGACAGTTGATTTGCCGGTTAATTCAGAAACATATAGCTCAGCCGGCATATTGAGGGTCTGATAAACAAAGGCCATTTTATCCTTAGCGACATCGATACTGGATGAGTTCCCATCTAGATTGGACAGTACCGCCACAGTCTCCGGGCTCTTTGGATTGGATGGAATTCTTATAATTGCTCTGGAAGTCTTGTGCGCATCTGTTGCAAAAATATATTTGCCATCGTGACTCCAATCCACTATTGAGGAAGAGCGATTTGGTGTTTCCTTGAGTTTGTGAATATCTCCATCATCGATATTGACGATATAGATATCGGACAAACCTATAGGTTCTATCTGACCGCCGGAAGAGCGAAAAGCGACTGTATTTCCATCCGGAGAAAACTTAGGAGAGAAATCCGGTGCGGGCCTGTTAACAAGCCTATGCACTGCCCCGCTGTCGGCATAAACCCAGGATATATCGGCTTCAATCCGACTTGTATTGATCGTTGGATCTGGTTTATGATCAAATACAATTCTTTCACCATCTGGAGACCAATCATAACTCATAATTTCAAAATCACCTGCCGTGAGTCTTTGAACTTTATGATCCTTGGATTTCACTTCGACCGTATAGAGGTGTCTATATTTGAAATTTTGATCAACCTCGATGACATCCCTCTTTTCCTTCGATCGCTTTTCTTCTTCCTCCGTTTTTTCATCCTTTTTTAGAAATGCGATTTTTGATCCATCCGGGGACCACTGAAAAGCGCCTATCCCATCTTTTTCATATGTGATCTGTTCTGGTTCGCCACCCATCAATCTCATAATGAACAATTGGGTCTTTTCAGACCGTTCAGATAGAAAAGCAAGATGAACTCCATCCGGAGAAAATGCCGGGCTGTGAGAAGATTTATCACCTCTGGTGTATTGATAATTCATGGATCCATGATCGTCAGCTACCCAAATCTGACTGACATATTTAGAGTCCTCTCCATCCATGACTGGTTCCCTTATCACATATGCGACATATTTACCATCTTCAGAAATATCGGTTCCTGATATGGATCTGAACTCCATATGTTTGTCGATTGTCCATCCGGTGGTATCAACGGGCGTAGCGAATGCCATAGCCGCAATAAATAAAAAGCTAGATATTGAAAGTAAATTCTTCATGGTCGAAAGGTTTGTCTGGTTAAGATACAGAATGCCGACCTTGATCAAGAATCATTTATCTTGATTCTAAGACATAAGTGACTTGCTTGAATAATAGCAGAAAATCATAATACTCAACTTCTTTCACTTCCAATCCGAGAATATCAAAAAGCTTACGCCATTCGTCATCCGTCATGTTGGTATGTGGGTGTCCGGCAAATTCCCAATTATTGATGCTATCCGCGATAAAGGTTATGTATTTCTGAATGGTAGTCTCATAAATATCTTCCATAACGATTACTTTCTTCCCTACTCTTTGGGCTTCTTTGATTGCAGTTTCAGGATTTGGTATGTGATGGAGAACCGTTATCAACTGAACGATATCAAAGGACTTGTCTTCAAAAGGCAAAATCGATCCATCATAGAGGATGGGCTGGATTTTTTTAAACGCTGATTTATTGGAAATATCCAAAGGAGTAATGCGCTTTACTTGATCCTCTGTCAATTTAATAAGCGCACAGTTACCACTTCCCATATCGAGAATGGTATCACTGGAAGCATAATATTTATTTAGGCGATCTATTTTTATTTGAGCTTTTCGAATGCACCATTTTTGGTATAAATTCATTGACTTCGAATCTAATCTTTGATGCTGATAAATATGCCTACTTCTGCATTTTCCCAATCATGACTGCGGCTGCCGTATGATTCAAAATCAAAAGTATAAGCTCTTTCAATATCTGATTGCCATATTTCCGTCCATTTCTTTCCGATACTTTCTGGCATCTTTCCTTGTGCCATAAATTTCTGGTAGTGAGCAGGTGGGATTCTTATTTCACTTAAATGATCTGCAATTACTGCATCTGATGGAATCATACAACCAATAAAGTAGTCAAACGGATCCATATAGTCTCCATCATAATTGAAATAGACGGCATAAACATCATTGCTTCGTTTATTCATGATCTGGAAAGCAACTTTATCAGATTCAAACTTCTGCCACAAGTTTCCACAATCTATACTGGATTGTCCATCTCTATTTGATGTTTTGTTTTTCAATTTGATGCCTGCAAATCTCATCTCATGGTCGATTTTCATATTCAGGTGTCTTTTTTTGATTGCTGTGTCGATCAATTCTGGTTAGGACGAATTTCCTTTCTAACTTAATAAAAAATGACTATGGATCACCTTAATACCAACATCAAGTGGGGCATTTATCTTGGACTCGCTGTCTCTGCTGCCACCCAAATCTTAACATGTATGGGCTTGGGATTAACCAACTGGTTTGTCTTTGCTACTTATGCACTAGTCATCCTGTGTCTGATTTTGATATTCAGGATTCTAAAAAAACAAAATCAAGGAAAGCTGAAATTTTCTACCGCAATAATTTCCACCATAATCATAGTATTGGTAGGACGCATCATCTTTCAAGGATATATGTGGGCATATACTAATTTTGTAGAGCCCAATTGGGTCAATGACGTAGCCGAAATCTGGACCAATATGCTTGAAGAGTCCATC
>JAHHJQ010000260.1 GCA_018680005.1 Bacteroidia bacterium
GCCTCAGATACATGGGATGCAGAGATTGGATAGTATCATTCAATCGAAATCGTTTGAAGGCCATCAAAAATTTATACCCAGTACACATGCCCGGGAGATTCACTTTAAAACAGCTATAGAACAGGCAAAAGAAACTTTAGTATTAATAGGACCGGAAGGAGGATTTTCAGAGAAGGAAATCAATGATGCAATCAGTGCCGGATTTCTGAATGTCACCCTGGGACCAAATCGTCTTAGGACTGAAACTGCAGGCATCGTTGTCTGTAGCATTTTTGCAAATTCTTAGCTTTCATTTCAATCGATAATCAATTTCTACCGTTTATATTGTCATGATGCATTGGAAAACTATCGTTTGTTTACTTGGTATTTGTTTCCTGACCCTTAATTTCTCCGGTGATAAAGGAACCGTTAAGCTGGGGTTGTTAAAATACAATGGGGGAGGTGATTGGTATGCTAATCCGACCGCCCTGCCTAATCTTGCCAACTTTTGTAATATCAATATCGGGACCGATATTGACCCTAATTATGCTACAGTTGAAGTAGGTAGTGCTGATTTATTCAATTACCCTTTTATACACATGACCGGCCATGGTAATGTGGTGCTCTCCAATGCTGAAGCCGAAAATTTACGCAACTATTTGATTGCCGGCGGATTTCTTCATATCGATGACAACTATGGCATGGATCCTTTTGTGCGTATCATGATGAAAAGTGTTTTTCCTGAACTGGAGTTAGTGGAGTTGCCTTTTGAGCATCCCGTTTATCATCAGGAATTCAAATTCAAATCTGGGCTTCCAAAAATTCATAAACATGATGACGAACCTGCACAGGGATTTGGGCTGATTTGGGAAGGAAGATTGGTTTGTTTTTATTCTTATGAAAGCGATCTGGGAGATGGCTGGGAAGATCAGGATGTACATAAAGATCCTGAGAGCGTAAGACAAATGGCACTTCGGATGGGGGCCAACCTAATTCAATATGCATTTGAACAATAGTCAATAGATCAGCTACTGCCAGAATACATGTCTGTTATATTTCAAATACTTCTTAATGTTTACCCAAAATAAAACGGTAAGATAAATCACAATAGGCGAACCGAAAGTGAAACACGATGCATAGATGAAGTATGTGCGAATTCTGCTGGAAGCGATACCTAAATGATCTCCAATATAATTACATACACCAAAGGTGGACCTTTCAATAAATTTTGTGAAATAAGAATAGTTCATACCCATCATCCTCATATTGAATAAAGATAATAGTTTTTTAGTTTCAAATACGGCCTAGTCCATGTAAAGCATAGATGCCGACTGAGCAAAATTCACGTAAGTAGAGTTAGTCTATAGTCTTTATTTGAGTGTTAGTTCTTTACACCGGCCTTGTTCGCAGAGGTATTATAATTAACCTCAATTGCTGTAGTTGTGCTATCTGCAAACTGATCTGGGGATCCCATAAAAATCAGGGCAAAAACACCAATTAAGCCGCTTATAGCCAAAGAGCACAAGACGATTTTGTCTTTGCGTTCGGCCTGTTCCTTTAGTAGTAGTTCTTTGTGAAATTGTTCGAGTTTCGCACGTTTAGAGTTGTTATTCGCTTTTGTCACCGTTTTAATCTCGTTTTAATTTAGTGATATGATCAAAGGTCTCGGGATTCATCAGAGATTGTAAAAGGTCATCTAGTTTCTGGGTCATGTCTTCTTTTGTTGTGTTTTCTGAATTTACACCTAAAAAGAAGATTTCGTTCTCGCCACCCGATCTCCACCATTTATTCTGCTTGATGAGAATATTATCCGCAGTCAAATTGGTAAAAGTGATCGGTAGCTTTTCGATTGCTCTGTATATGTCAATTAGTACTTTGAGATCGTCACTTTTGACAGGTCTCTTACTTCCAATGCCTAGTCTGGATTTGGCAATGATGTCTCTCAATGAAGCTGCCTTGATGTCAGGGAAGTAGTAGTACTTTCCCGATCTGCCATTGACAACCATACTGATGGTCGGATATAGCTTTCGCTCCTTTTTATAGGTAGATATGAATGCTATGCTCCTATCCAGATCTTTGAAATCCTTGTAGTCTACGTATCGATGTAGTCGTACAATGCGGTTCAGTTTTTTGTATCCTCTGAATAATAAGAATTCCTGGTCTTTAAACCGCTCCTTCACTACGAATTCATCGGACAATAAAAATTTTGGACCCGATTCCTTTGAATCGGATTTAATTTTCGGTTTGGCCTGGGTAATGTGATTTGATTCCGATGTTGGATCAGAATGATCTTTTATCGAACCATTAGCAGTTGTGCTATCAGCTTGAGTAGAATTGAGTGCTTGTTCTTTGCTGATTTCATCCCGATCAGAATGTTGGGCTGAAATTCTGAATATATCCGCAGCTAAATTGGTCGCCTTTTCTTCATTTATAAATGTCGTTTGGTAGTCGAATTTGAATCCATTCTGCTTGAGGGAAAGCTGCAGAGATTCAATATTCAGAAAACTACCCAGAAAGAAAATGCGCTTAACTGAATGTAACCTCGAATATAGATTAGTTATATGTAAAAATATCCCATTTGTTGTGATTTTCAAAATCTCATTTACAATTGTACCAGAAAATTTTATCTCGTCGCGCAGAAGTGCCTCAGAATCAATCTCGTTCAGAGCTAAATTGTAAGTGTTAAATATTTGTTCAATTTGATGTTTAGACAATTTTCCTAATTGACGTATGATGGCATTCCCTGACTTCTGGTTTGCTATTTTGATCCAATCCGACAATTTGTCTTGAGCCAAATTCATCCCAAGTAATGCATCTTCTTTAATTTTCAGGGGAATATGCAGATTCTCTTTGACGCCAATGATCAGGCTATCATCTCCATTAAATGCGAGCCATTCTCTTTCTAGTGTTCTCTCTTTTAACTGCCATCCTTCGATGGCCGCTTGCATAAGGCATTTTCTATCCCGCAATTCAAAAATTTCCTGTCGTTGCAACAGGTAGTTTAACAAATGTCTGCGTTCCCGACTATCCAGATATGCATGTGATGGAAAGACAACATTAACAGGAATAGGATATTGAAAATCCTCGACTATTGCACTGTATCGATTGATCAAGGTAGTGAGGAAAACGTGCAATGTACTAGTCATCGGGAATTCCTCTCCTGCCAATTCTACATTTAGCAGAATATAATTGTAGTCTTTAGAAGGGTAGCAGTAGCTTACCAATCTTGTCTTGGTAAACACGATGGTGATCACAAGGAACGTCGATTGTTAACAAAATAGAAAATTGGCTAACCGGATGGGAAGGTTAAAGCTAATGAAAAAAACAGGGTGTGACCGCCTCTCCAATTTAATCTTTTAATATTTTTTTCCTGCTTTGGTCGTAAATCCTGTTTATCAGTTATTTGTAGAATTTAGACAACATTACCATTCAGCAATCGTATTATTACTAGTCTTAAATTCAACCATAGACCCTCTTCATAGCTGATGCAGTTTTTATATCCTTCTTTTCTGTGGGCATTACTACTCTTGGCAGTTCCAATTATTATTCATCTTTTTCATTTTCGCAGGTTCAAGAAGGTACTTTTTACCAATGTCAGGTTCCTCAAAGAATTAAAAGAAGAAACTACTGCCAGGTCAAAACTGAAGAACTTGCTGGTATTATTGGCGAGATTATTGGCGCTTGCAGCTCTGGTTTTAGCTTTTGCTCAACCTTTTATACCACAGGATACAACAGTCGATACC
>JAHHJQ010000266.1 GCA_018680005.1 Bacteroidia bacterium
AATGGAATGATGCCAATAATGCCTTAGTCGGTAATGGCGTTTCTATGGTTACTTTATATTATCTGAGAAGATTCCTGAAATTCTTTCAAACCGTATTGTCCAATTCTGAGAGGAAGGAAGTTAGTATTTCTGCAGAATTATTGGACTTCTTTGAAATTATTAAAAACACCTTTTCCAACCACTCCAATCTGCTCAACTCTGAAGTAAGTGATACCGATCGTAAGGTAATTGTAGATGGACTGGGACAAGCTGGAAGTGCATATAGAGAACAAATTTATAACAATGGTTTTTCAGGTAATAAACAGGCGATTGCTTTACAGATAATAAGTCAATTTGTAGATGATTGTCTGAAAGCACTTGAGCAATCCATTCGTGTCAATAAAAGAGAAGATAATCTATATCATGCTTATAACCTTCTGACAATAGAAAATGAAAAAGAAATTTCAATTTCTTATTTAAGTGAAATGCTCGAAGGTCAAGTGGCTGTTTTAAGTTCAGGATATTTGTCTGGTGAAGAGGCATTACAGGTTTTGGATGCCATGAAAAAAAGTGCGCTATTCCGTGATGATCAATATAGTTACCTGCTCTATCCCAATAAACAGTTACCTGGATTTTTAGAAAAGAATACCATCGATGGTGATACCATCCAACAATCTGAATTATTGAAAACGCTGGATCAATCAGGAATTGCAGCGATCCTGGATAAGGATATTCATGGTAATTACCATTTCAATGGAAATTTCAAAAATGCCAATGATGTGGAGGCCGCATTAGATGATCTGGCTAATTCAGAGATGGCCGACCTTGTTGCGAAAGACAGATCCCTGGTACTTCAAATATTTGAAGATACCTTTAATCATAAGGCCTTTACGGGACGCTCAGGTACGTTCTATGGTTATGAAGGATTAGGTTCTATTTACTGGCATATGGTTTCCAAACTTCAGCTTGCTGTTCAGGAATGTTGTTTAAAAGCCATTGCGGAGAAAGAGAATGAGGAAGTCATTGGAAGACTACTCGAACACTACTATGAAATAAATGAAGGTATAGGTGTGCATAAGTCGCCATCATTATACGGTGCATTTCCAACAGATCCATACTCGCATACACCGGCAGGAAAAGGAGCACAGCAGCCAGGAATGACAGGACAGGTTAAGGAAGACATATTAAGCCGATATGGAGAATTAGGTATTTTTGTCAAACAAGGCAGGCTATATTTTGATCCATGTCTCTTAAGAAAAAATGAGTTTCTTCAAGAGTCTAAATTGTTTGATTATGTTGATGTCAATTCAGCTAAACAACAGATTCAGATTGACCAAGGCTCACTGTGTTTTACATATTGCCAGGTTCCGGTAATTTATCAGCTTGCAGATAATGAAGGTGTTGAAGTTATTTACAAGAATAATGATTCTAAAAAACTGGAAACATTAATTCTTGATGCCGAGACAAGTAATCAGATATTTCAACGCACCGGAGTCGTTTCCAGAATTATGGTTCAGGTAAAAGAAAGCGAATTGAGATGAATAAATGGTCTCTAAAATATGCTTTTTTAATAATGCTGTTCGCAGGAAGTTTATTGATTTCTTGCAGACAGGTCATTGCGGTTGAGGAGACTAATACTGATCTCATTATTGAGTTGAAAGTGGATTCTATTTTGGCATTAATGACCCTGGATGAAAAAATCGGTCAGATGTCCCAGGTAAGACACTTTGATCTTGAAGAAAAGGAATTTGCTTCACGATTGATAGGATCTGTCATCCATACAGAAGGTCCATTGCCCGGGGAAAATGCAAGCGACTGGCAAGCCAAATTTACAGCACTTCAAAAACAGGCACTATCGACCCGTCTTGGTATTCCACTTCTTTTCGCAGTCGATGCTGTTCATGGTCAGAACACTTATGAAGGGGCAACGATTTTTCCACATAATATTGGACTTGGAGCTTCCGGAAATGCCAGATTAGTTGAAGAAGCGGCTGCTATCACAGCTATTGAAACTCAGGCAACGGGCATCAATTGGGTGTTTTCACCATGTGTTGCCATTCCTTACAATGACAAATGGGGTAGAGTATATGAAGCATTTTCAGAAAGCACAGATCTGACCAATGAGCTTGCAAAGGCTTCCGTGCGTGGGCATCAGGGTAATCTTTCAGACCAAAGTACCGTCCTGGCCACTGCCAAACACTTTATCGGTGATGGGGCCACTGATAATGGGATCGAAGGAGGAGAAACAAGCTTAGGTGTTGATGAAATAGTCGATCGGCTGCTCCCACCATATCGGGCTGCAGTTGAAGCAGGAGTCGGGTCAATAATGGCATCATTTAATACTATGTCCGGACAAGCGATGCATGCCCACAGAGCATTGATTACGGACACATTAAAGATTGGAATGGGGTTCGATGGAATAGTAGTCTCGGACTGGAAAGGATATTCCAAATTTGGAGAAGCTGATGTCGTCAAGGCAGGCATAGACATATGCATGGCCGTGGATGGTGATCTAGATGATTTTCAGACCGGATTAAAAGGCGAAGTTGAAAGTGGAAATGTAGCACAGGCCAGAATTGATGATGCAGTACGCCGGATTTTAAGACAGAAATTCAGATTAGGGTTATTTGAAAACCCATTTCCCGATGCTAATCTAATTACTAAAATTGGAAGCCAGAAACATAGAGATGTAGCGCGTCAAGGAGTCCGTGAATCCCTGGTATTACTTAAAAATGAAAATAATGCACTGCCATTAGATAAGGAGATTTCAAAAATTGTGGTCGTAGGTGAATTTGCGGATAATGCTGGATTGCAATCTGGAGGGTGGACTATTAATTGGCAGGGGACCACCGAAAATTATAGTGGTGCGACGACAATTCTGGAAGGTATCAAGGAAATATATCAGGGGGATATAATCTATGATAAAAATGGTACTGGAGATCACACGGATGCGGATGCAGTCATTGTAGTCGTTGGAGAATCGCCTTATGCGGAGTTCTTTGGAGATATCGGTCATGAAGCGAGCGTCCAGAGCCATAATCTTTCTGAAGCGCACAAGAACTACATTGATGCATATGCAAATACCGGGAAACTGATTACCATTCTCATTTCCGGAAGACCGATGGTCGTAACTGAGCAAATTGGGCATTCGGATGCATTTGTCGCCGCCTGGTTACCAGGATCTGAAGGTGATGGTATAGCGGAGGTGCTTTTCGGTGATTATGATTTCAAAGGAAAATTACCGCACTCATGGCCAAAATCCATTTCGGATTATAATAATAAATATGGTCCGAATTTTTGGGATGAATCCATAACTCCATTATTTCCATTTGGATATGGATTACAGTACAAACAAGGCTAAATAATATTATGATGAACCACAATCACCAACAATTACTGAAACGGAAGACCAATTGGTTAAAAATTACTTTACAGGTAATGGTGGTGTTTGTGGGATTGGTGTTTCTTTTTTCGTGTAAAGAAAATAAAAATACAGTGTCCGAAAACCAATCAGCTACCGCCAAAGAAGTAAGTGCCAAAGACATATTGGGCAATCCGGATTATTTAGCTATCTCCTACGGTGGATATAGACAAAATAGTCGCGATATACAACCTACGCTAGAAGAGTTGAAGGAGGATATGAGGATCCTTGCTGCCATGGGCATTAAGGTTTTGCGGACATATAACACCCACTTTGATCATGCATCCAATGTGCTGAAGGCAATTCACGAATTAAAGCAAGAGGATGATTCCTTTGAGATGTATGTCATGCTTGGTGCATGGATTGATTGCAAAGATGCATTTACGGCAAATCCTGATCATGAAGGTGAAAACTTTGATGAGAACACGGCCGAGATTGCCAGGGCGGTATCTATGGTAAATCAATATCCCGACATCATTAAAGTCATTGCTGTTGGAAACGAAGCAATGGTAAAGTGGGCGGCCAGCTATTTTGTGCAACCTGGAATTATCCTGAATTGGGTAAATTACTTGCAGGAACTCAAAGCAGCAGGAGACCTACCAAAAGACTTATGGATTACGAGCTCGGATAATTTCGCATCCTGGGGTGGAGGAGACGAAGAATATCATGTAGAAGATCTCGAGAAATTAATTGCAGCTGTAGATTTTGTTTCACTTCATACATATCCAATGCACGATACACATTATAATCCTGACTTTTGGGGCGTGATGGAAGAAGAAACAGGACTAGATGATATGGAAAAAATCGCTGCTGCCATGGAGCGAGCAAAAGACTATGCCATTTCGCAATATCAGAATACAGCTGATTATATCAAAAGCCTTGGCATCGACAAACCGATTCACATCGGAGAAACCGGCTGGGCAAGTTATTCTAACGGTCAATACGGAGATGAAGGATCAAAAGCTACTGACGAGTATAAGGAGGCCTTATATTATGATTTGATTCGAGAATGGACCAACGATAATGGTATAGCCTGTTTTTACTTTGAGGCTTTTGACGAGAACTGGAAAGATGCCGGAAATCCAGGTGGTTCAGAAAACTACTTTGGACTCATTACAATAGATGGAAAAGCCAAGTATGCCTTGTGGGATATGGTAGATGAAGGGGTATTTGAGGGATTGGGTAGAGGAGGACAAGCGATTACCAAAACTTATGATGGAGATAAAGAAGCGCTGCTAGAAAAAGTGATGGAACCTCCAGTAATGGGGATGGAAGCTGTACATTAATAATTTGGGTCTTATAATTTATTCAAAATGAAATTGTTCCAAAAATCTATTTATTCATTATCCTTAATTCTAATGCTTGGTGCTTGTACTGAAGAAAAGCTGGAAGTTGAGGTATTTGAAACCTCAGCAAATGGCAATAAGCTTGAGAAACTATCAGAATTTGCGCCTAAGGGGCAGTCTGAGACCATCAGGCTAATTCCGGAAGAAACTTATCAGACTATTACTGGATTTGGAGGTTCCTTTACCGAGTCTACGGCATATCTATTAAATAATTTGAGTAAGGCAAATCGCGAAAAAATTATTGAAGCATATTTTGGAGAGACAGGTGCTAAATATTCTTTGACCCGAACACATATCAATTCATGTGATTTTAGCTTAAGCAATTATTCCTATGCTCCAGTAGAAGGAGACAAGGAATTAGCAAATTTCTCCATCGAAGAAGATATGGATGATCTCATTCCAATGATCAAGGAAGCAATGGCAGTATCCAAAGATGGATTTAAAATTTTGTCTTCGCCATGGACAGCACCTCCCTGGATGAAGGATAATAATGATTGGCGTGGTGGGAAGCTATTACCTGAATATCAGGAAACCTGGGCGCTTTTCTTCTCAAAATATCTGGATGCTTATAAAGCCGAAGGCATCGATATCTGGGGTGTGACGGTCGAAAACGAACCACTGGGTAACAACAATAATTGGGAAAGCATGCATTTTACACCTGAGGAGATGAATGATTTTGTTATGAATCACCTGGGGCCTACTTTAGAAGCATCCGGACAGGATGTCAAAATTCTCGGTTATGATCAAAATCGAGACCATCTGAAAGATTGGGTAGACGAAATGTTTAAAAATGAAGAGACGTCAAAATATTTTGATGGTACCGCAATTCACTGGTATGCTAGTACAGTGGATTGGTTTCCGGAAACCTTGCAATACGCACACAATGCGGCACCCGATAAGTATTTGATTCAATCAGAAGCCTGTGTTGATGCGGAAGTTCCCAAGTGGCAGGATGATCAGTGGTATTGGATGAAGGAAGCTACGGATTGGGGTTGGGACTGGGCTCCGGAACACGAAAAACACCTACACCCCAAATATTCTCCGGTGTATCGCTATGCACGAGATATCATAGGATGTATGAACAACTGGGTAGATGGCTGGGTGGATTGGAATATGGTATTGGATCGACAAGGAGGTCCCAACTGGTTTGAAAACTGGTGTGTGGCTCCTGTAATCGTGGATCCAGATCAGGACGAAGTTTATTTTACTCCGATCTACTATACATTAACTCATTTCAGTAAATATATAAGGCCTGGAGCCCAACGAATTGGCTTCGAGTTATCGGGTGAGGATCTTATGGTGACGGCTGCCCAAAATCCTGATGGATCAATCGCCGTGGTCATCCTCAACCAGGGATCAGTACCCAAGTACTATGAACTTACTTTGGGTGAAAAATCAAAATCAATTACAATCGATGCACAAGCAATACAAACTATCCACATTCCTAAGAAGGTCTGATTAGATGGTTTTTATTTTTAGATAATTAATAAACGAAGAATCATGTCTACATACAAAACTGCGGCGAAGGATAGAGTACCAATGCTCCAAAAGGCAGCATTTGGAGCAGGTCACCTGGTGAATAATCTATTACCTGGAGCATTAGGAATATTTATGTTCTTTCTGCTCACCGCCTTTGGAATGGATCCTTTTTTGGCAGGTCTTCTTGGTGGGTTACCCAGGTTGTTTGATGCCATCTCAGATCCGATTATGGGATTCATTTCTGATAATACCAAGTCGAGATGGGGTAGGAGAAGACCCTATATTTTTGTAGGAGCTATCCTGAGTGGTGTATTGTTTGCTATCCTCTGGCAGATGGACCCGGAAAATTCACAGATGTACAATTTCTGGTATTTTCTTATTCTTTCACTAGTGTATTTGCTAGGAAACACCATCTTTTCTACACCATTGATCGGGTTGGGATATGAAATGACATCAGACTATAATGAACGTACTCGTTTGATGGCCTTTTCACAAATCGTAGCTCAAGTTGCCTGGATGATCGTTCCTTGGTTTTGGGTGCTCATTGCTAATCCGAATTTATTTGAAAGCCAGGCTATCGGAGTTCGCAGATTGTCCATTATTGTAGGGATCATTTGCGTAGTATTAGGCGTATTGCCGGCGATTTTCTGTCGAGGGATTGATTCTTCTCATATGGGAAATAGAAAAGAAATATCATTTGGTACGCTATTCTCTAATTTGACAGAACTGTTTAACGGTATCAAGCAGGTAAGTAAAAACAAGCCATTTATGAAATTATGTGGCGCTACGTTCTTGGTCTTCAACGGATTTCAACTTGTAGCTTCATTTAGTTATTTCATCATTGTGTTCTACATGTTCAATGGAGATTATGGTACTACAGGAACATGGCCGGCGTGGTTCTCTACGATAAGTGCTATGGTAACTGCATTTATGATTATACCTGTGATCACGTGGATGGCCAATAAATGGGGAAAAAGAAAGGCTTTTCTTATTTCAACTGCAATTTCAATCATTGGATATGGATTGAAGTGGTGGGGCTTTAATCCAGGAAATCCATGGTTGCTATTTATGCCGATTCCATTGATGTCATTTGGTATTGGTGGTTTGTTTACGCTGATGATGAGTATGACTGCTGATGTTTGCGATCTTGATGAGTTAGAAAACGGAATGCCAAGAAAGGAAGGTACTTTTGGTGCGATTTATTGGTGGATGGTGAAATTGGGGCAAGCTTTGGCATTGGTATTAGGAGGGTTGGTTCTGAAATTGGTCGGATTTGATCAGTCGCTTGCCCAACAGTCAGCAGAGACTTTGACCAATTTGAGGCTTGCAGATATTATTATACCTGCTGTTACTGCAGCACTAGCTATTTGGATGATGTGGGATTATGATTTGTCGGAACAAAGAGCTCGCGAAATAAAGGCAGAATTGGTTGAACGGCGAGGTGAACTATAAATTAAGAGAGAAAATTACATCATAAAAAAAAGAAAATAATATGTCTTATAGATCCGGAAAACATTTAGCACTGGCAGGATATGATTATGCCAATAAATCCCTCCAGGAAATTAAAGATCTCTTTCGGGAGGTACTGGAAAACGGAATGCATGGAATTTGCTACAGTGCATATGATGAAGGACAAAAGCCAGGTGACGTTCTTACCGAGGCCCAAATCAGACGTAGGATGCAGATCTTAAGTCCATATACAAAATGGGTACGTTCTTTTTCCTGTATTGAAGGGAATGAATTGGTGCCCAGTGTAGCTCGAGATTCCGGGCTTAAAACCCTGGTAGGGGCCTGGTTAGGGAAGGATAAAGAGTTGAATGAAAAGGAGATCCAGGGATTGATAGATCTGGCCAAATATGGCTGTGTGGATATCGCCGCAGTAGGAAACGAAGTTTTGTACAGGAACGACCTATCAAAGCAAGAACTCCTGGAATATATGCGTCGTGTCAAAGATGCTATGCCTAGTGGGGTCCAGGTCGGGTATGTAGATGCCTATTATGAATTTACAGTACATCCAGATGTTTCAGCAGCATGTGATGTTATCCTTGCTAACTGTTATCCATATTGGGAAGGCTGTCATATTGACTATTCTTTGATGTACATGAAGCAGATGTATAATCAGGCGCGGCATGCCGGCAATGGCAAGAAGGTGATCATAACTGAAACCGGTTGGCCGAGCCAGGGTGGTAGTTTAAAGGATGCACATGCATCTGAAATAAACTTTATGAAGTATTTCATCAATGCCCAACAATGGTCAATGGTTGATGATATCGAGATGTTCTACTTCTCCTCCTTTGACGAATCATGGAAAGTTGGAGCGGAAGGAGATGTGGGCGCATATTGGGGTATATGGGATATGCATGAAAATCTTAAATTTTAAAATCATTTAGGTCAACAAGTTTATTGAATGAAGCAATCTGAAAAATTGCCCTTTCCATATGAAAGAGCTATCTGCTATTCAGGTTTTCGTGAAGGTCAGCATCCGTCGGGGATTTTTCCCACTTATGACCAGATAAAAGAAGACTTACTGATACTGGAAGGACACTGGAAGTACTTACGTCTGTACGATTGTGATCAGCATGCTGAGACTACCTTAGAGGTTATTCACAACGAAGGTCTCGACTTCAAAGTCATGTTAGGTGCATATATCACGGCTGAAATGAACAACTTCGGTTGTCCCTGGGGTGGCGGTGTATATACCGAAAAACAATTGGATACCAACCGGACAAAGAATCTGAAGCAGATTAATAAACTCATTGATCTGGCGAATCAATATCCAGATATCATCAATGTATTATCTGCCGGTAATGAAGCCTGTGTGGATTGGACCGATCACTTTGTCCCGGTGGATCGGGTTGTGGAGTATGTAAAGCTTATAAAAAAAGGAGCAAAACAACCTGTTACTTTTTGTGAAAACTATGTGCCATGGCTCAATAGGTTGAAACCATTGGTCGAAGTTGTTGATATTATCTCTATCCATACCTATCCTGTTTGGGAGTATAAGCATATTCACGAAGCTATTGATTATACCAAAGAAAATTACTTTGCTGTCGCCGATATGTATCCGGACAAAGCCGTGGTCATTACCGAAGCCGGATGGACAACGCAATCCAGTGGTCGTGGTATTAACCCGGAGCATGTCAATGAAGAATTGCAAAAAATCTATTATGAGGATTTGATGGAATGGATAGATGCAGAGGGTGTCATCACTTATGTCTTTGAAGCATTTGACGAACCATGGAAAGGATCACCGGAACCTTTGGAGCCAGAAAAGCACTGGGGGCTTTTCAAGGTTGATCGCACACCAAAGTTGGTTGTTAAAGACTTAATTGTGGATTCAGTTACTTAAATCCTTTTATGATGACATAACTGCCTTCCCCATATCCTTTTTTTGGTAGTTCAATTTGGCTTTCATCCTTAGCGATTTGTACCAAGGCATAGTCTTATAAAATCTCAACAATCTGCATATTGTTACCACATGTATCATCGAATACCGCAATTTTTGCAGTACCGGCATTGGTAGGTGGCACACTGAATTTGACACCAAGTTGAGTCAGGCGGTCATATTCTGCTTGTACGTCGTCGACGTTGAATTGCGTATAGGGCATTCCCGCATCATATACTGCTTTTTGATAGACTTTGGCCGGTTCGAAATGAAGTGGTGCAGGTTCCAACAGGAGCTCCGTACCGTCTTGTGCTTCCTCAGAAACTAAGGTCAACCATCTATTTCCGCCACCCAATGGAATGTCATGTTTTTTGACAAATCCCAAAGTCTCAGTATAAAATTTTAATGCATGCTCTTGATCCAGAACCATTATGCTTACAAGTTCAATTCTCATTTTGAAGTATTATTTATTGATTACTAAAAAATACCAAAGGCCAATTTAAGATAATCAAAAACACTTTTACCTGGGCTTGGAGATATCCAATTATTTCTGAATCACAAGAAATGCCCAAGGATCTTGCTGTTTCAGTAAATTTCTTAGTGCATGTTTGATGATCCATTTACGTTCATCACCTATATTATGCACATTCCAACTTTCGATGGTTGCTTTACCGATGATTGGGTTATCTTTTATTATGTCGTTTAAACAATTGGCAACGGATTTCTGGACATATCTTGAAGCGTCATCTTTTAAGTTTTCCAAAATTGGAATTATCGGACGTGGATCCTTAATAAAAATATCCAGTTTTCTGGCCCACGGCAGTCGTGGTCGTAAACCTTCGCTGGAAAGTCTCCGTACATGTTTGTTGGGATGTCGGGACCAACTTTTCATTTTGGAAAGCGTCCGTTTCGTATCTGTTTCCAGAAAAGGTCGAATGGCGTATTCTCCGGTATTTCTTTTGGTGATCGCCTCTAATGCATCCATGGATAAATTGAAATGTTGCAAGCCGTATTTTTCGACAAATTTGGCGATAGGCATGATCCAGTAATATTCTTTGAACATTCCGGTTTCCTTCGGATTTTCCGGCCCTAGAATCTTTAATAACTTATTCACACCGGTTTCATAATTTCCTTCAAACCTTGAGAACATTACATCAGCTATCAGCTCCACCCTGTCTTTAAGCTCTAATCCTTCCAGTTGGGGTGATATGGATTCAACAAATTGGGTAGAATCAAAATCTGGATCAATCCGCTTAATTTTATTGGATAGCAGGATGGCCAGTTCTTCATCAAACCAATATTTTAGTTTCTTGTAGGCCATGATTGTTATCAATCAAATATGCCCATAGATCTATGAAAGCAAAGCTTGGATGACATTATTAACACCCCTGTATCCCAAAGAAAAATACCAATTTCTGATCTACGGTTTCACCTTTTGCATTGGAAGCCGGTTTCCATTTTCCTGGCACATTAGTCATAAGTTCAAGAAAGTTTTCATCGACTTCCTGTAAACCTGAAGTGGACACGAGTTGGATATCTTCCAGAGTTCCGTTTTGGGTTATGGTAAAACTAATCTTGCCAGGTTGTAGCTGGTTTTTGTCAATACCGGTAATGACGTCCTTGCTATTTTCTTTGAGATAGGAAATGAGTGCATTGCGACCTCCTGGGAATTGCGCGTCATTTTCAGGAATGATCGTAATGAAATAGGTTAAATCGTTGTTTTCAAGTGCTTCTGAACCGAAAATTCCTTTTTTATAATCTGCTTTGATATAAATATTACTGGTGTAATCTGTAGGCTGCAAAAGTTGGATTTGCTCGGGATTAAGGACCTCATTAATTCCTGATTCACTCACAATTTTGTCTCCATTATCATCGATTATGGATACGGAAACGGATCCATAGGATACGATGGATTCGGTTGCTTCAGCAGGAAGAATATCAGTGATGGTTTTCGCTTTGTCCAGATCTTCTTTTGTAATGTTCCAGATATACCTTGTATCGATGTCATAAACAAAGGCTTTGGATGGAAACATTTTCAAAGTGTTCGAAAGGGGATTGTCAACGGCTATGGCTTTTACAGTTGCAGTGGGCGCCTGGCAGGTTGTTGTACCGCGCCAATTAATGTAGCCAAAGGCCGTTAAACTAATGGCGACGATGGCTGCACAAAGAATTAAAATGCTCTTTTTCATATATTCTATAATTTAAGGATTAATTGAGACAAAGATTCGGTATCACTGCTTCACACGCCAGAATCAAGTGTAAAATGATGTAAATCTTGTGTAAATCATCACATATTATATCAGATTCAAATAGTTTTATACCATGAACTCCAAACATATCAGTTTCTTCATATTGATTTTCGCATGTCTTCTACATGCTCCATCCAAAGGTTATAGCCAAAATTTCGGGGATGAAAGACATATCGAAGTGTCTTTACGGATGATTGGACATCAGGTTCTTCTGAACTCTCAGGATTCTACTTCTCGTGTACTACCAATTAAAAAGGAGGGCGATCGATATAGGATCGAATTCGATTCAGAATTTGAATTTACACCTGACGACCTGGTAACCACGATTAATCAGGTCGCAGAGGATACGAGAATAGCGGATCGGTATATCATCGAAGTAGAAGATTGTATAACGAAAGAGATCGTCTATGGCTGGGAGATGAATCATTTGGAGCATTCCGACATCATTCCATGCCGACAAAGAATGCTGCCCAAAGCCTGTTATAATCTTCTGTTTACTTTGATGGAGTCAAATATTGAAATTGCCGTAGTTTCCGATATAGAGGATATTGCATCCATCGAATCTTCTGCCCAGAAAAGTCAGGGAAACTACGGAATGCTGGTACTGATGCTAGGGCTGTTGATCGGAGGTGGTTTTGTTCTAAAAAAGAATATTCGCAAATCCGATAATGATCCTAATTTGATTCAATTAGGTGATTTTCAATTTGATAAGCGTAATTCAGAGCTTATGTACCAGCATCAAAAAGTGGAGCTTACCGGAAAAGAGGCAGACCTTTTACTTTTGCTCTATAATGCCGTAAACACCACTGTAGAGCGAGAGGTAATTTTGAGCAAGGTCTGGGGAACAGAAGGCGATTATATAGGCAGAACCCTGGACGTTTTCATATCAAAATTACGTAAGAAACTCGGCGCCGATCCCCGGATGAAAATCGTGAATATTCGAGGGGTAGGGTATAAGCTGGTTATGAATGTCTAGATATGCTTCCTTGCCATCAAGTATATTATTCGGATAGTGGTAATTGTGTTTTCAAAAACCTGTGACGTTAAGGTTTATCTTCATTGACCATTTCTTTTAGTATCGATTTAGTCTCTAAATGCAGCTTTTTTGTAAAGTCAAATAAATAATCAATACCGTTTCCATCCTCAATTGCCATGTAATACCATGGATTCATAATGGTCGACCGAAGCACGAAAAGACCCTCATTATCATATTCTTCATGGGCTATATTGAGGTTTTTAAGAATCTTGGAAATAGACGCTGCAGCATAGGTTTCCTTAGTCATTGTCGTACGGGATATAAAATATTCCTGACCATAAGGATTCTTTTGTTTCAGGGGAGAGAACTTAAGCGAGAATTTATCATAAATCTTATTATTCAATTTATTGATAAATTTTAATGGCACATCCTTTCGAACCAAATTCCCTGAAACCCAATGATAAGGTTGAGCAATATAGCACACCACGTTGCAGTCTGGTTCGTATAATGGTTCAAGTGAAAAGGCGACATCGTCCGGATTAAATGCACCAAAAGTTTCTTCTTCGAATGCTTTGAAGTATGTTTTATGATTTGCCAGGTAAGCATGTAGTTTTCTAGCATTCAGGAGTGAGGTTCTGATCAATTTACCATGATTGTTATTATTCAAAGGAATGGCCTTATGTGCCAGCCAGGTAGAAGCTGCAGCGGCTCCAGGCTTGGATCCTTCTATAATATATGGGCCAACGCGTTCAATTATGGGTTTTTCTATTGAAGGATTGAAGCCTATCTTTTCATCTGAGATATACGGTGCTTCCTGAGCCAGCAAATCGGTCATCAATCTATTTCTAAAGCAGATCACGCCTGATGGATATGGAATATACCCCAGTTTATGCGGATCGATGGTTATAGAATCTGCTTCCGACATATACAACAGCGCGTAAAACAATTCAGGGTCTTTCCAATCTACGGTTAGGATATTTGAAAACAATTCGAAGGATTCTCTAATTTTTTTGTGTTTAAAATACTCTTTGAATATTTTCTTGTGGTCTCTTTTTATATCCAGGGAAATATATTCGTCACGGTCATTTTTTTGATGCAAAATACTTCTTGAATAACCTCCCCATGCCGCATCAACATGAAACCAAAACGATCGATTCTTTTCCTGTTCCAATTCATCTCTCAGTTTATATATTTTATGAATGGGATCAATGGCGCCTTCTTCTGTTGTTCCTGCAATTCCAATTACGCCAAGTACAACTTGATTTGGTTTTAATTTAAATAATTGATTTTTTAATTGATCTGTATCGATTCTGAATTCCGAATCAACGCTTACTTTGTGTATTGCATTCCTGCCAATACCTAAAAGGTTTCCAATTTTGATAAAACTATAATGTGCAGCTTCAGATATATATATTATGGGCTCTATCCCGAGTTCTGAATAGAGGGATGTTATTCCTGAATTATTGATATTATATCGGCTATTTGTAAAGTGCTCATTGAATTTGTGGATAACCGGTTCTGGTTTGTTGATTTGATCAACTAGATACTTAACAAATTTTCTCGGCATGTTGAGACTTTCGTTGGGCACTAGTTGGAGCAAAGTCAGTTTGTCTGCATTTCGAATATCGATTTCTGATTTGTTGGGTAATTGTATGGAGAATTCTATTTCATTGGTGTTACAAAATTCTTGAATAATCAACGGTACAAAACTACTGATTCGTGAAACCCACATGGCTTCCAGATTTGCTATTGTTCCTCCTGATGTAATGTGCGCAAAGCTTTCGGTTGGGTCAAAACCTAGCATTTCGGAAATCATTTCGCCTACCTGCAATTCTAATGAAACCGTAATGGGGGCTGCCTCGGCGGTGACATTGTTCGGATTATAAAGCATGCCGGCAAGATAGCCCACTACACTGGGCAAGGATTGCTCTGATAGCATATGCGCCAAATATCGAGGAGAGTAAAACGGGTAATGCGCTTTTAGTTGATTTAATATCTGATCGATGTAGAAACTCAATTTGTCAAACCAGATTTCATGTTCCCTTCTTGTGGTTCTATCCACCAGCACCTGGTCCTCCGGGAAATAGTTTCTTCTCCAATGTATATAGTCCTGAAATATGTAGTTAATAATCTCTGACCATGTGGATCCATGTTCTGCTTTAGGTCCTAAAAACCAAGCTGCCAGGGGAGAATATTCTTCCTTTTTCATATACATCCAATTTACGTTAATTACAGGGTAAAACACGATTGCTAAATGAACTTACTATGCTTAGACTCAAGTTAAAAGATGCGTATTTGGAATAGATACAAATCAGCTTCATCTTTTGTAAGAATTGATCGCTTTGAAGTGGACTATCCGTACCTTTGAATAGTAAATTAATCGATCAATTATGGCTTATTCAAATCAGCTTAAAACTTCAAAAAGAATCCTGATGGGTCCCGGACCTTCGGATGCGCATCATCGTGTACTCAATGCAATGGCCACACCTCTGATCGGTCATTTGGATCCTGAGTTTGTCGTCATCATGGATGAGATTAAACAAATGGTCAAAGAGACATTCATTACTGAGAATGAACTCACCTTCGTGGTCTCTGCTCCAGGAAGTGCAGGAATGGAAACCTGTCTTGTGAATTTGTTAGAACCTGGTGATGAAGCCGTTATTTGTCAGCACGGTGTCTTTGGGGGGCGGATGAAAGATATTGCCGAACGTTGTGGTGCAAAGGTTACTCATGTCGAAGCCCCCTGGGGAGAACCGATAAATCCGGATGATGTCCGAAAAGCACTTGAAACCGTAAAACCTAAAATCGTCGCCATTGTCCATGCTGAAACTTCCACCGGTGTATTACAACCACTCGAAGAGATCAGTCAAATGACTCATGATGCTGGTGCACTCTTTGTCGTGGATGCAGTGACCTCCTATTGCGGAACTACCTTGAAAGTCGATGAGTGGGGGATCGATGCCATCTATTCTGGTACACAAAAGTGTCTTAGTGCACCTCCTGGTCTTTCTCCGGTGTCCTTCAGCGATCGCGCTGTAGAAGCTCTATTGAATAGAAAAACAAAGGTGCAAAGTTGGTTTCTGGATCTCTCATTGGTACGGAACTATTGGGCCGGAGCAAAGAGAGCGTATCACCACACTGCGCCGATTTCAGCCATGTATGCCCTGCGAGAAGCTTATCGAATTGTTTTAGAAGAAGGATTGGAAAACAGATGGCAGCGGCATCAACGAAATCATGAATTGCTCAAAACCGGACTTGAAGCTATGGGGTTTGAGTTTTTGGTAGATCAGCAATATCGCCTACCGATGCTCAATGCGGTCGTGATTCCTCACGGCGTAGACGATGCCAACGTGCGCAGCAGGTTACTCAATGACTACAATATCGAAATCGGAGGAGGTTTGGGTAAGTTTGCGGGCAAGTTATGGCGTATAGGTCTGATGGGGGAGAGCAGTACACCCAATCATGTCCATATATTGCTTTCTGCTCTGAAGGAGATCATTAACTAATCTTAATTCGTTGCTATGCCATTTGAATCTAATCTTCCTCAAGGAGTTATTGCAGCTACCTTGACTCCGATGAATGAGGACCTGAGTGTCAATTATCCAATGCTACTCGATCACATCAATTGGTTGTTGGAAAATGGATGTAACGGGATTTGCATACTTGGAACTACAGGTGAGGCCAATTCATTTAGTTTATCAGAGCGGATCGAACTCATCGATAAAGTCATCGATAGTGGTATTGATCCCTCCAAATTTCTGGTCGGAACTGGTTGCTGTGCATATACAGATACGATCGCGTTAACAAAACATGCGGTATCCAAAGGAGCCGGTGGCGTACTAATGTTACCTCCATTTTATTATAAGAATCTCACTGATGAAGGAGTCATGAATTATTTTGACTTGGTTATCCGGGGTGTGGATGATGACCGACTTAGAATCTATCTATATCATTTTCCCAAAATGACATCTGTACCGTTTACTTTGGAACTGACACGCAAATTAGTCCAGGCATTTCCCGGAACGGTTGTGGGTATGAAAGATTCCGGTGGCGATTGGGATCATATGCAGTCTATCTGTGGGGCGTTTCCGGGATTTAAGTTTTATGCCGGTACCGAAAAATTTCTTCTGCCAACCCTGAAGATCGGAGGTGTAGGCTGTATTTCGGCTTCAGCAAATGCTACGGCTTCAATGTGTGCGGCTGTATATGAGAACTGGGAGAGCGAACAGGCAGATGACTTTCAACAACTATTGACGGAGGCAAGATTATCTTTTGAAGGCGCGGCCTTTGTTTCGGGACTAAAGTATTTCTTTTCTGAAATAAAGAATGATAGGAGATGGCTAAATGTAAGACCACCCAATGTGGTACTATCTTCTGATTTACACGAAAAATTCCGGGTAAATATAGATCAGTTTAAGTTACGACATCAAGTATGAGGTAATTGGTTGAATGGTGAGATCAAATGCCGATGCTAGTCATCATCGGAAAACTTTTTCTTACGGTATTTGGCGTTTAGGATTTCATTACGCCGACCTACTGATTTCTTTGTAAATCGTTTTCGATTTCTAATTTCTTTTATCAATTGTACCTTCTGCAGCTTACGCTTATAGCGCTTTACCATTCGGTCAATATTCTCTTCGTCTTTTCTATTTATTACTATCAATATTCTAAATTATAAGGAGTGAACAATAGCGTTGATATTGTATTGATCAACTAGTTTTTGGGTAAACATTTTATGCCCTTTGGGCGCAAGGAGATGTAACTTACCTTGCTTCATAGAAGCCATAAGACTTAGTAGTTTCCAACGGGTAACTAATGATTGTGGCGAATCAGATTTTAATGCAATTTCAGTGTAAGACTTTGATCCTCCTGATGATTCAAAGGAAAAATCAGCTTGTATTTCCTCACCTGTATCTTTGTTTTTGAAAACTTTGGGTGGATCATAACCCTCAAGATTAGCTCTTATTACAGCGCTGGATTTTTTACTAACCCAAGCCATAGCCTTATCATGATAGATCTCTTTCGACATTCGTATTTGTTAATGTAGTGAGTAAGATATATACAATTTCAACGTCAAAGAAAGTAAATAGTTTGTGTAGAAACTAATTTTGGGGCCTTGGAATATCGTGTAAAGTGATCAATGTAGATGCATCCATATCATCTGTATCCATCAATCCAGTAAGAATATCAATATTGGCGTTGAGTGCTTCAATTGGCTCTGGAGTTGACTTTTGAAGCCTCTTAGACGCCTTTTCTTGAAATCTAGTAGGGGAAGACTCAAGTTATTCCTCTCCTTTTGGGAGTAAGTATTACAAATGTCCCTTGTTTGGCTGCTTTTTCACCAATCCCTGGACTCGCAATCTTTGAACAATGTCAGAGGCTGTGCGTGCATTGGGATTGATATGATTCTTGATGTCTTTGGAAGATGCCTTGGATTCATCTTGACTCGACACTTTTCATACAAATAATAGGACGAGAAAGAAATCCTTGATTTTGGTGATCTCAACGTGAATAGACAAGCGTTCTAAACGAAGGATCGCCGATACCGATTTGTGGCTCTTTATTCTGTTCTGAATTTCGGTGTTCTAATGTTCTTCAGACATTTTGGATTTGGCCGGACTTCGGGATCATTAAAGAAGTCATTTGCTGCACGCATAGCGCAGGGATTACTCCAATTGGTTGTGGGTCCGTGCATCCAACCTTTGAAGATGAGATGGAAGCTTTCTGAAAATCTTTTTTGCATTTCGGTTGCCCATGATGGTGGCGTTTCATTGTCGTATTCACCACTTATAAATAAAACCGGAATATCACTTTTCACCGGCATATTTTCAATTGCACCAACTTTCTCGACACTCCAAATCGAACATATTTCTGGTTGAAACACCATTGGCGAAATTCCTTCAATTTCAGGATAACGATTGATTTCTTCTTTTACTTTTTCTTGTGATACAAAGGGAAATTCCTCAGCGCACCACACGGATAGACGCATGCCTTGCCCATTTCCATTTCCTGATGCAGTGAATAAGTTCGACAGACGTTGTTTTACGGAACTCAGATCATTATTTAAAAGTTTGCTAACCTCAAATGGTATTTCGGGAACATTACCAGTATAGGCAGAACTAAAAACAGTAATGATGTCTTTTCCTCTTAAATAAAAGGTTTGTTCCTCTTTGGTATTTGGATTTTCGACAACAACGGTCAATGGATTATTGTTTTTGTCTTTTAAGTATTCAAAAAACCTGTTTTTGAGATTTGGAAAAGCGTCATTGCAATTCTTATCTGTCGAGCAATGCTTAAATAATTTATTAACAGTTTCCATTAGATTACTCAAACTCCTTTCATCGTAATTGACTTCAAGTGGCAGAGGCGAATCCATGACCACACTCCTGATAGCTTCCGGATAATCGCGGATGAGTACCTGTGCTATTTTCGTGCTATATGAAAGGGTCAAAAGATTATATTGTCCAATACCCAGGACTTTTCTTAAATCCTCAATATCTGCTGCAATCTCATTGGTGTTGTATGCATTCAAATCAATTCCTTGATCAGCCAGACGCGTTCTGCAATCTCTAACTGCACTCGAGAAGAGGCTATCCAACTGGTCATCTCTCATTTCAGAAAGATTAGATAAATACACGGCATCGGACCATTCCGGGCACGCCAGATTTGGTTGTGCATATTGAGTTCCACGCTGTTCAAACAGGATGAAATCCCTGTCATCAAGATATTGATAGGACCGCATGTACGGAGCAGCTCTCATTGAGGTATATCCAGGTCCACCGACGGTATAGAGGATCGGGTCTGGTTTTGGGTTTTTGCTTCTGCTTTTGAAAATATAAACAGGAACTTTTATTGTTTTTGAAGAAGGATTGCTTCTGTTTTCCAATACTTCCAAGTAGCCAAAAGTAAAGTCTTGTCCATCTGGAATTTTGTGTGTGGTACTTTCAGATACTGTAAAAGATGGACGAAATCGTTCTTTTTGCTGACCATAGCAAGAGCTAAGCAGAGTGATCAGAATTATTGATAAAAATATTTTCATTGATTACTAATTATGGACAGGGCTATTTTTAGTCATTTTGATATATGTAGAGTATTTCGGATATGATATTTTCTATTTCAGACCATTTCTAAAATATCCTATTTTGACTTCTATACCGAGATCATCAACTGCATTGTCATCTATCAAATAGGAAAGGTTATTTTCGAAACCTAACTTGTTGACTAAACATAGACAAATTGCATCAATAAGATCATCTCTTTTTGCATCCTTTCTTCTTATAGTCAGCAATTTATATTTATATAGATCAACTAATGCCGGTTCAAAACTTTGAATTATTTTCAATCGTTCTTCAATACCATTTGATTTTGACTTGATAGTTTGAAGGATATCCTGATTCAAATATTTAAAACATAATTCAGGATGACTTTCGATGATCTCGACATTGGATTTTTTATTATACAGGTATTCATCCACTTGTTTGATCTTATCCCTGATCGCTAATGATTGAATCGATAGGCTTTTGTTCTCTATTTCTTGATTGATGCTTTTTGCTTTTTCATTATCTTTTTCATAAACTGCCAATCGACTAGGAGCATTGAATACTGTGGAACGTCGATGCTTTAATTCGGATCTCATTACGGAATCAATGGTCCTTTTAAATTTGATTGAACTTAGTCCAACAGGTATATCTATTAGAATTCTATCCAGATGTTTATTATCATGTATTAATGATTTAAAATCTTTATACAATTCCAGATCATATTTGCCTTGAATATATCTCGCGATTACCCAACCCGCCTTGCATCCATCTACTCCGCCTAAGTTCATTGTTAATGTATTGCCCTCAATTTTTAAAAGAAGGTTTTTTGATATTATTATTTGATGATTGAAGGTACAAGAGATCTAAGCCGTAAAATGTTTTCTACAGCTATGTATTACTTGGTTGTTTTTCCTCCCATTTCGGTGAATATGCTATCTATGGGTTCCCAGAGTTCAATCTTGTTGCCTTCCGCATCCATGATGTGAATGAATTTGCCATAATCATAAGTATCAATAGAGTCCAATACAGTCACACCATTGGATTTCAATTGTTTGACAAGACCCTCTATATTCTGAACCCTGTAGTTGATCATAAATTCCTTTTTAGAAGGAGCAAAGTAGGAACTCCCTTTTTTAAAAGGACTCCATTGGAGGTAATTGATTTCATCCGGACGGTTGGCATTTCTGAATTCAAAACTTGAGCCCCACTCGTTGGTTTCAAGTCCTAAATTTTCTGAGTACCATTTTTTGGTCTTTTCAGGATCTTCCGAGAAGAAGAAAATACCACCGATGCCGGTAACTTTTGGAGTGGTGTCTTGAGTGGTAACAATTTTATTGGCCTTGGAATCATGCGATATGTTGTCGCTGTTATCGGTTGTCTGATTGCAACTGGAAATAATAAATGTGATCAATACTAAAGTGGCAAGATTTAATATATAGGGCATACGTTAGGTTTTCGTTTTTTAATGATTTTGTAGTGTAATTTAAAAAATCTAATGCTTTAGAAATTCAGAGAGTTATCTATCGATTTGGCAAATTGTACCCTATTTTGTTTGGAAAACGTCTAATTCTTCAAGTGGAACCCTGTATTCCAACCCTGCCATCAATCTCCTTTTTGAGTTTCAGAAATCCACCGGATTCGGGTAAAATAAATGATAATGAATCATTGTTCCGAAACGTTAGACTTATTTTATATATCCGGTCCCTTTTGGAGAAAAATGTCATATTACCAAATTGATCATCTGGTTCACCCGCAATTTGTAGTTCCCCTTTAGACACATTTTTAACGCCACTCACGAGTAGTTCATAT
>JAHHJQ010000289.1 GCA_018680005.1 Bacteroidia bacterium
CCATCCAGAATGACGAGGAAATCTCATCCAATTTCCTCAATGGGGATGTTGTTAGCAAGCGCAAATCTTGCTGCGCCAGCTTTATACAATGTCTCGGTTGGAGCAGGTAATCTTTTTGGCGGAGGGGGGCTGGTGATTGATGTTTATCCCCCTGGCCCAACTGGGCTATTGCCAGATATCGATGATCCTTCGCTGAATCTTTCTGGATTTTATCTGAGATATGAAACCAGTTTGAAAGGATATGACATCTATCGAGACGTTTGGAATCGTTCAAGGTTTATTGGATTCAATTTTGACCCCTGTGAATATTTTCGAGGTCGCACTACAGCTCCACCATATATTAGAATAAAGACAGGCGATTATAAAATCTCTTCTTCGTATAGGCTGAATTCTATTTTCCAAAATAATGTCAGTGATCATCGATCAGAAGATATTCTAAACTTCAATGTCCAATGAGAAATACCTATATCATCCTACTGATCTGCGTGTCGTTTTGTATTGAAGCAGCGGCACAAAATGTAAGTGAATCATTTTCCGCATTGAGTAAGTCGTATGGCGATTCTATCGTCCTCAGATGGGTTCCGGTGGATTATTACACCTGGCAAGAATATAGTGAGGGCTTTATTATAGAACGGACGACAGTCAATCAGCCAGGTGAAGTCATGATTGATTCAGTTAAAATATGGGAAGAGATTCAATGGAAACAATATTTTGAGCAGAATCAATCTGATGATATTGCAACAAAGTATTTGGGAATTGCTGCCCAAATGTGTTATGGGAAAAATCTGGAAACAACCTTTTCCAATTCATTATCTGCTGAAGCAATCAACATGGCGAGCAGCCAGGAATTGCGTCATTCATATGCTATGCTCTCGGCGGATTTATCGGTTCCAGCTGCAAATGCACTTGGGTTGCGATATTGTGATAAAAAGGTTGAGATTGGTAAATCTTATCTATACAAAATTTACCCCATTGCTTTATATGGTAAGCCAAGTCGGTCAAATTTCTTCAACGCGTATGCGCATTGTACAAAAGATGGAGAGGTGCAACAACCGCCAAAACTTGTCATAGAGGAAGGAGATCATCTGATCCACCTGAAAGTCGATTTGCAACTCTATCAAAACCAATACACTGCTTTTCTCATTGAACGATCCGAAAAAGAAACAACAGGATTCGAGGTCATCACAAAAACACCGATTATCATCTTAAATGAGAACTCAAAGAATGAGCATGAATTTTCATATTACGATGTCATCGACCGCAATGGCCAGAATCTTTATTACCGGTTGATCGGAATTGACGCGTTCGCTGACCTTTCCCCGCCTTCAGAGCCTAGTGGCGGAATGGGGTTAGACAAAACACTTGATGAAAACCCAACGATTGTAAGTATTGTCGGTGAAAAGAACAAAGGTGTTCAATTGGAATGGACGATGGATGAGGTAGATGATTTAGCAGGATTTTGGGTTGGACAATCAACTCATGCGAATGGGCCTTTTAGACTTTGTAATCGGGAAATGCTGCCAAAGGGTCAACGCACCTATACCGATACCTTGCCAGATCCTTCCGATAAGAATTTTTATCATATTCTGGCTGTTGATGAAGCGGGCAACATGAGTGTTTCACAGGTCCGTTATGCAGCCATCGTTGACAAAGAGCCTCCTTCGGTTCCACAAAATTTAAAAGCAACGGCCGATAGTACCGGATGGGTTCTATTAAGATGGGATGCTGTCAAAGATGAGGACATACACGGATATCATGTTTTTTATACGAATGATACAACACACGCGTATTCAGTCTTGACTGGTCAATTGAGCTCAGCAAACTATTTTCTTGATTCAATCTCTACGCAGGCCATGAATAAGTATATCTATTATAAGGTCTGCTCTGTTGATCAAAATTATAATCGAAGTGATTTTTCCAAAGTGCTTCAAGTACGACGATTTCACGATTTCAAATTGCAAGCACCAGTGATTTCTGACATAAAAATAAACGAACAAAATGTTATCCTGACATGGAAAAAGAGTTCTCATCCTCTTGCCGATGGATACAAAGTATTTGTCCAACCAGAAGGTTCTAAAAAATGGAAATTGTATCAAACAATCGATGATACCAATTTGACATACTGCACGTTGAAACTGGAAGAAGGAAACTATCGTTTTTCATTAAAGGCAGTATCAGAATTTGCCCAGGAATCTCCATTTGCATTAGCGATATCAATGGATGTCCCATCGTCAAAGAT
>JAHHJQ010000300.1 GCA_018680005.1 Bacteroidia bacterium
TTATTGCTGGCGCAGGTACCCCTGAACTCGTTGCCGGTGACGATATGCCGAAGATTGATCAAGGCAAAGGATACTCCAAAAACGCCGAAGATGATGCCAAATATGATGAGGAATTCCATATTCAAAATTTGATACAAAGATAGCCTTTTCGTGGATCAAACAAACAGGATCCCTTTGTGGTTTACTACCTTTGTGATTCACTATCTAAAAAATTGATGACAAGAGCTCAGGAAGCATTTCAACGATTGGTCAACATCATGGATGATTTGAGGGCAGGATGTCCCTGGGACCGGGTTCAGACTTTCGAGTCGCTAAGAAATCTTACTATCGAGGAGACCTATGAATTGGCAGATGCCATCCTTGATAAAGATATGGTGGGGATAAAAGAGGAAATTGGGGACTTGATGCTCCATATGGTCTTTTATGCCAAAATTGGATCAGAATTCAATGCCTTTGATATAGCGGATGCAATTCATGCAGTATGTGAAAAATTAATTAGCAGGCACCCGCATATCTATGGAGATCTGGAGGTCAGTGGAGAGGATGAAGTCAAGCAGAATTGGGAAAAATTAAAAAAGAAAGAAGGCAAAAAGTCTGTACTCAGTGGTGTACCCCAATCTCTACCTGCGATGGTTAAGGCATACCGGATGCAGGAGAAAACCAAACAAGTCGGGTTTGAGTGGGAGAATAAAGAACAGGTCTGGGATAAGGTACAAGAAGAATTAGATGAGCTGAAAGAGGTAGTAGAAATATCAGATTCACAGGAACGTATCGAAGAAGAGTTCGGAGATGTGCTATTCTCCTTGATCAATTATGCCCGATTTCTTAAGATCGATCCTGAAACCGCCCTTGAAAAAATCAATCGTAAGTTCAAGTCGAGGTTCGAGTACATCGAAGCAAATGCACCAAAACCGCTTGAAGAAATGACGCTGACTGAGATGGATGGCCTTTGGAATGAAGCTAAGGTACATTGAGATTAAAATACTTTTGGAATCCTAAAAAATATAAGCGTATCTTTGCCGCGCTAAAATTCTATTGATATAATGTCTTTTGGTAAAAATTAAACAATGGCAGAATACTTAACATCAGAAAAGATCAAGGAAATCTTCGCAAAATATGGAGGTTCCGAAAACAACACCGGTTCAGTAGAAGGACAAGTTGCCCTCTTTACATACCGGATCAAGTGCTTGTCTGAGCACCTCGAAAACAATAAAAAAGATCACGCTTGCAGAAAGTCACTCCTCTCTTTGGTAGGTAAACGAAAGCGGTTGCTTGGTTATCTGGGCAAAAAGGATATTGTGAAGTATCGTGAGCTGATCGCTGATCTTGGAATTCGAAAATAAGATTCCGAATAGCAAGTGCAAACAGAATTACTGTTTGTACGTAGTATATATAGACAAAAGAAAAAGAAAGAATATAAATAGCGGCAAAGGGTCGCTTATTGATTAAAACAGTCATTGCACATCGGGGTTATCCAGATCGAATGTAAGTTCCTCTTATTTCACTTCTGTAAAGACCAAGGTCTTCATTCTATCCACACTTCTTTCTTTACGTACTGCTTGATTCAAAGGGATTAGCAGGTTATTTATTTATTGAAGATTGAAATCTTAAATTAACTAAACTCATGGGGAAAAAAACTCCAATTACAACCTCTTTTAATTTGCCGGATGGCAGAGAGGTGACGCTAGAGACAGGAAAACTAGCAACCCAGTCAGATGGTTCATGTGTTGTCAGAATGGGCAATACGATGCTGTTTGCATCAGTCGTTTCAGCGACGAAAATCAGAGAAGGACAATCCTTCTTTCCACTTTCAGTAGACTATCAGGAGAAATATGCTTCCATCGGTAGAATTCCTGGCAACTTTTTCAGAAGAGAAGCAAGGCTTTCGGACTATGAAATATTGACTTCTCGATTGGTAGACCGGGCAATTCGTCCGTTGTTTCCTGATGGATACATGTATGATACTCAGGTGATTATCAATTTGATTTCTGCTGAACAAGAGGTATTTCCGGATGCCCTAGTTGCATTGGCTGCTTCTACAGCGCTCTCAGTTTCTGATATTCCTTTTGCAGGTCCGATTTCCGAGGTTCGTGTAGCGAAGATCAAAGGAGAATATGTCGTCAATCCTAATCGTACGCCAAAGGCAGACGCTACAATGGATATCATCATAGCTGCTACTATTGACAATGTCATGATGGTAGAAGGCGAGGCGAATGAATGTAGCGAAAAGGAATTGGTGGAAGCGATCAAAGTGGGACACGAAGCCATTAAAATACAATGTCAGGCACAGATGGATCTGGCTCAAAAAGTCGGTGAAAAAGCCACCATCAAAAGAGAAATTGAAGCAATACCAGAGAACGAAGATGTCAAGAAATATGTAGAGGACAATTGCAAAGAAGCTATTGAAAAGATATGCCGGGGTGCTTTGCCCAAGGATGAGCGTAAAAATGGATATAAAGCAATCAAAGAAGCGCTTGCTGAGAAATCAGAGGAGGATTTTGAAGAGGAATTTTTGGCTGAGAATGGTGATTTCTTTGACTATTATTTTGGCAAATTGAAAAAAGAGGTCATTCGCGAAATGATCCTTTCCGAGAAAATGCGCCTTGATGGCAGAAAGCCGAATAAGATCAGGGATATATGGACTGAGGTGGATTATTTACCATCTGCCCATGGATCTGCCATATTCACCAGGGGAGAAACGCAGTCTCTGACATCTTTGACACTTGGGACCAAGCTGGACCAGGCTTTGATGGATACTGCACTGGAAATGAAATATGAAAACTTTATACTTCATTATAATTTCCCAGCCTATTCAGTTGGTGAGACCAGACCTATGCGAGGACCTGGTAGAAGAGAAGTAGGCCATGCTAACCTGGCCGCTAGATCACTTAGACAAGTGCTACCCGAAGACAATGCCTATACTATTCGATTGGTTTCAGACATTCTGGAATCTAACGGTTCATCATCGATGGCAACGGTATGTGCCGGATCTTTAGCTCTGATGGATGGCGGTGTTCAAATAAAAGCACCTGTATCCGGTATAGCAATGGGAATGGTTGCCGATGGAGAACGTTCTGTAATCCTCTCCGATATCCTTGGGGATGAAGATGCAGTTGGCGATATGGATTTTAAAGTAACAGGAACAGCTGCAGGAATCACAGCCTGCCAAATGGATATAAAAATTGATGGTCTTCCATATGAACAACTAGAGGAAGCGCTGAATCAAGCAAGAGTAGGTAGACTCCACATTCTGGAATGTATGAAAGAATCTCTCACAGCACCGAGAGAAGATTATAAGCCTCATGCACCTCGGATTGTCAAACTTGAGATTGACAAGACATTTATCGGAGCAGTTATCGGACCCGGAGGTAAGATCATCCAGGAAATGCAAGAAACTACCGGTACGACGATCAATATCGAAGAAGTAGATGGAAAAGGTATTATTCACATCTCCTCCCCGGATAGAGCTTCGATTGATAAGGCGTTGGATAGAATCAAGACCATTACGTATACGCCACAGGTTGGAGATATTTGGGAAGCTAGGGTTGTTTCCATTATGCCATACGGTGTATTTGTGGACTTCAACGGACAATCAGGATTGCTTCATATCTCAGAAATTTCGCATACGAGAATAGAAAATGTTACCGATGTATTTAAAGAAGGAGATGAAGTAAAAGTAAAGCTGATCGCTATAGATCAGCGAAGTGGTAAGTTTAGGTTGTCCAGAAAGGTTTTGATGCAAAAACCAGAAAAGAACCCAGCCGAATAGGTTGATTTAACACTTATAAAATATCGATAGCGACTTTTTTTCGAAAAAGTCGCTTTTTTCTTGCCTAATGAAACTATTTCGGTACTTGAATTGTAGGTATAACAGAGACCTTTACATATTTTTTGATATAAAGTCAAGTAATATCAACTAAAAAGGTAACTTTTGGACGTTTTCATAGTAACAATTTACTAGAAACAAATACTCACTAAACTAGATTAGCACAAACTAAATGATACTAAGGTAGAATGCGGCAACTCAAAATAACCAATAAGATAACTACACGTGAGAGCTTGGCTCTGGACAAATATCTAAATGATATTGGCAAGATCCCTATGCTTTCGGCTGACGAAGAGGCTGACTTGGCCAGAAAGATCCGAGAAGGTGATCAGGAGGCTTTGGACAAACTGACCAGATCAAACTTGCGTTTTGTAGTATCTGTTTCTAAACAATACCAGAATCAGGGGTTGTCTCTGAGTGACCTTATCAATGAAGGAAACGTTGGTTTGATGAAAGCGGGCAAGAGATTTGATGAAACAAAGGGGTTTAAATTCATCAGCTATGCCGTATGGTGGATTCGACAATCCATACTACAGGCTATCGTAGAATATTCAAGGATCGTAAGACTACCATTGAATAAGGTGGGGTCATATAATAAGATCAACGAGGCGTTTTTATCATTTGTCCAGGAGTTTGAAAGAGAGCCGACTCATGAAGAGTTAGCAGAATTATTGGATATTGCTCCAAGAGAAGTTTCCAGAATGCTGAAAGGCAACGGACGTCATTTGTCCGTAGATGCTCCTTTGGGGGGCTCAGATGATTCTGACGCGACCATGTTAGATGTCATATCTTCAGAACAGGATGGTAGCCCTGACGAGAATCTGATGGCACAATCCCTAAAAGATGAAGTAAGGCATGGACTTGCAATCTTATCAGCAAGAGAGGTAGAAGTGTTATCTTCCTACTATGGCTTGAATAATCATAAATCTTTGACATTAGAGGAAATTGGTGAACTTTATGGGCTAACCCGGGAAAGAGTTCGGCAAATCAAAGAGAGAGCAATCCGAAGATTACGAAAATCGACCAATAGAAACGCACTCAAATCTTATTTGGGATAAAGGACATAAACTAAAGAATTAAAAAACATGATCTGTCTTCTTATGAAGACAGATTTTTTTTTGATTACTTGACTACATTTGCGGCATGCGGCAGGCAGTGAAATTGAATAAGAGATTTAAAACGGAATTTATCAACCTCGCTCGAATACTCGATGAGAGCGATCTGCAGATTATTCCGTGGTCGCATGAAGAGCTCGACCTGCTATCTTTCCATCAGACTTCAAAAAAGTCATCCGGTTGGATCAATCGGATACATACCGGATTGATTACGTCGATCTATCAGGAGCATGTAGCTCAATATTGTTTTAGAAGTTACTTCTTTTCGGCGGTTACAAATATCCTTTATGTAAGAACAAGTCGTCACCAGTTTGGATATGTTTTCTTTAAGAAGCACTGTGAGTTGTTTGTTAATGACCAGCTGGTTGGGACTTTAAACCATCGGGGAGAATTAGCCGGACCAAGAAAGCTTCGGTTGATTCTGGATGTTGATCCCAATCGTGATGGTAGCAAGATCATTAAGATTCTGGATAGGGAAGTGGCCCTTGTCAACCGCTTGGGAGAGACCGATCTATCATTTTCACGAATGTTAGCCTGGCAAGATGTGAAGTCTACAGAGGAAGAGATATTGGTCCTTGCCATTTGTGTTCTACTTAATATTATGAAGGCTATAAAAAATCCAGTGTTGCAATCCTACTTCCGAACATAGCAGGACATCTGCTGTTAATTCCGATATTATGTTACTTTTGGTACAGGCAAATTGATACTTATGAGTTTATTCAATCAGGCGAGAATTATAATTTATAGAGTCAATAAAAAGGGTCTTGAAGTATTTCTTTTAGAAGTACCTGGTCCTGATGCGGGAGCATTCTGGCAAGTACCCGAAGGACATACGATACATGAGACTTTAGCCAAGCAGTTACCAACTTCAGACTTCATCGAACTTGAACCCATGCAAACAGCGGAGGGACAGGTAAGAACCATAGCAGTGGAAGGAGACTATCATGACATTCCATCTATCAGAGCAATGGTCAAGGAAGACATGAGGATCGTAAAGCGCCAGATTAAGACCATCTTACCCGGTCTGGAGAACGGAGCATATTGTGCAGTTAAAGAAGCCTTTAAGAAAGTAATGCCACATGAATATGCTGTGCTGAAAGAGCTCAAAGAGGTGGTGATGGATAGAAATCTGCTACGCAATCTATAGCAATTCCCAATAAAATTTTGTCTAACAAATACAAGACCTAAGAAGAGTTGGGTTCTATCTTGTATAAATATGACCTCCAGCAACTATTTAGGAGGCATAGGCGTTGATTAAGTGCAAAACAGGTATTCCTCACAGATGGGTGAAGAATAAAATATTTGAAATATGGAATTCATGGGGCTGTCCGGTATCGACAGTATTGCCTATGGATATGTAAGCATGCCGAAGCAAGATTGTTTACTTCGTTAACAAATAATAATCGAATAAATTTTACCTGGCAACACTAGACTTGCCATGGCTGCCTAATTCTAGGAATTAGAACGCCATTATGCCGCAAGCTTGAAGTCTGATACACAGCTAGCCGCATATCACAACTTTTCGGACTCGTCAATGATATCTTTCCGAGTATCATTGATTAAATCTTTCGGAATAAGGAACTTGTTAAGCTGGATCTGAAGCTTCCCAGGTTCTCGAAAATTTAATTCAGCTCTAAGCATGTAGAAAGCATATTTGTACTTTATCTGGACCGGGGTTCGACTCCCCGCAGCTCCACAAAACCGGAGCTACTTTCAAACTGGAAGTAGCTTATATTCTTTCCATAAAGGGGAGGAGAAGTCTATCCCGATCGCTTGTAGCGAATATCGGGAACTCCCCGCAGCTCCGCCTTCGCCCTTCATAGCTATAGTGAAGAAGGGATTTAATTTATAATAAGCCTCTTCAACGAATTCGGTTCTATTTCATCCCCGGGATTCGGTGGAGGAACTCCACTTACCTGCAAGTTTCTATAGATCACAGGTATATACCCTGTAGCGCTTATATAGGGTTGCTTTGAGTTTCTCC
>JAHHJQ010000301.1 GCA_018680005.1 Bacteroidia bacterium
GTTACTGTCTGGTGCGGTTGGTGTAAGAAAATGGACAAGGATGTTTTTACTCAACCCGAAGTAATCAGTGCAATCAACAATTCTTATTACCCAGTAAAACTAGATGCTCAGCAGAGCGCAGATATTCGCTTCAATGGGAATACATATGAGTATAAAATGTATGGTAAGAAGGGTTTCAACGAATTTGCTGTGGAGTTATTGAAAGGACGGATGGGATTCCCTAGTCTTGTGTTCCTTGATGAAGATTTCAAGATCATTCAGGCTCTGGAAGGTTTTCAAAATCCAGACAGACTTGCTTTGATCTTAAATTATTTTGGCGATGATGCATATAAAAAGACGCCATGGGCATCGTACATGAAGGATTATAAAATCCGCCTTCAAAATCAACAGCTCAATATGCAGTCAATTCGGACCGTCCGAAGAAAGAAAAACTAGTTTAAGTCCAATTCTAGAACCAAGATGATTTTCGTCTTCTTCGGCTTGTAGATATTCCTAAAACTCCAAGAAGTCCCCTTGTTATTTCCCTTGCTACGGTTCTACCAATTTGTCTAGTTGTTGTCGAATTGACTACTTTCTCGAATGTAGATTTTTCTCGTCTCCTGCTTGTTCTTTTATATTTTGCCTTTTGTTCTTCCATATCTTCTGCCAGTTCTGCAGCTGCTTTGATCTTTCTGTCCAGGATCTCATAGGCACTCTCTCGATCAATTTCTTCATTGTACCTATCAATAAGTACAGACCGGCTGATAATATAGTCCAGTTCTTTTTTAGATAGTATATCCATTCTGGACTGAGGAGCTCTGAGCATGGTATGAACCAATGGTGTTGGAATTCCTTTTTCATTAAGCACGGTAACCAGAGCTTCGCCAATCCCAAGTTGTGTTAGCAGCTCCTCAATATCATAAAACTCGGTAATAGGATAATTTTGAGCAGCTAGTTTGATAGCTTTTCGATCTTTTGCTGTAAAAGCCCTGAGCGCGTGCTGAACTTTCATACCTAATTGACTGAGCACACTTTCAGGAATATCTGCAGGATTTTGAGTAACGAAGTAAATCCCTACTCCTTTAGAACGAATGAGCTTGATAATGACCTCGATCTGATCCAACAAAGCATCTGAAGCCTTATCAAATATCAAGTGGGCTTCATCAATAAACATAACCAACTTTGGTGCATCCAGATCGCCTTCCTCGGGGAAACTTGCATATATTTCAGCCAGCATTTGGAGTATAAAGGTGGAGAACAGCTTTGGTTTATCCTGTATGTCAGTCAACCGAATAATCGATACAATTCCTTTACCGTTTTCATCCAATCTGCACAAATCATCCACATCAAACGATCTTTCACCAAAGAAAACTTCGGCCCCTTGTTGCTCTAATTCAACAATCTTCCTCATTATTGCCCCGACTGAAGCCGTGGAAATCCTTCCATATATGCTCTCCAAATCCTTTTTCCCCTCTCTTGAAATAAATTGAAGCGTTTTTTTGAAATCTTTTAAATCCAGAAGCGGAAGTCTATTATCATCACAATATTTGAAGAGAACAGCAACAATGCCGGATTGGGTATCATTCAGACCTAGAATTTTGGAAAATAAAATTGGTCCAAATTCCGAAACCGTTGCCCTCAATCTGGATCCTTTCTCCCCTGATAATGTAAGGAACTCTACAGGACTGTAATCCGGCGAAAATGGAAGGCCGATATTTTCATGCCTTTCATCTATTTTGGGATGTCCGTCACTGGGTACACCAATACCACTAAGATCACCTTTTATATCCATCAAGACTACGGGGACCGACTTAGACGATAGTTGTTCTGCTATGATTTGAAGTGTTTTCGTTTTTCCCGAACCCGTCGCGCCGGCAATGAGACCATGTCTATTCAAAGTCCTTAAAGGCAATTTGACCATGGAACCTGTAACACATTCAGCATCAAGCATAGCTCCTCCTAGAATAATGTGGTCTCCTTTGAATGTATATCCCTCTTCGATGACTTTTTCGAATTTGTCTTTATAGGACATAGTTGTTTGTTTAGTTAGAATTAACTGCGATTATAATATATAATATGTGAATAATAGGGCGGAATTATTGAATTCTGTTCCACTTGGTATTTCTAAGGTCAAATCTTTTCTCAGATATAGGCCATGCTTGTTTTCGAAAACTGCTTTCTATTTTGCTTTCTTCTTGATCCTCAAGGAGGTCATCAAAGAAATCAAATCCCGTTTGCCGTTCCAGCTCATCAATAGTTACAGCATAATTCATCAACGGTTCATAGCTGACTTCATTTGAAATAATAAAACCAATTCCTTTTTGATCAGCTGACTCCAGGTCTAGAATGGCTTTAAAAAATGCGTCAGGAACCCAAACTTCAGATTGTCCTATTTCATCTGGTTTTTCGTCAAAGACTGGCCCGGAACATACATATAGGCCTCTATATTTGAAAGCCCAATCTCTTACGTTCTCTTCCAATTCTTTCCATATACCACCATTGAATGCTTTCTTTTGCGGAGAGATATTACTCATTAAAAAAGTCTCCTGCATAGCCTGGTGATCAAAGGCCATATCAGCCGCTGGGACTAGGTGTCCCCTATCAAAACCAGAACCACGATAATCATAATAGGTTGAAGATCTCGTTTTTACCGCATCATCTTCTTTAAATCTGCGGCTTCTGGGCACATTGGGTTTTATCAAAGACGCTCTAGTTAAATAGTATGCCACCCATTCTGCTTGCTCAGCTTCTTCGAAATAACTCAAACTGTAATGTCGATGATGAATTACCTGACCGCGAGATGCATTCGGTAGAAAATAACGATCCGTAGGATTGTCATAGTTTATTGGTGTTCTATCATTTTCCAAAAATCCCAAAAAGGATGATTTACTTAAATAAACCACACCAAAAATCATAAATCCAAAAAGTAATGCCGCCACAATTGTTCTTCCCAGGAAGCTGGTTTTTCCACCACGGGATAACACATGTTGCCGTCGAAATTTCGCCATCTTGGCAAAGGTAATATGTAAAAATTACATATTGGACTATGGATTAATCCAATAATTTAGCTTGAAGATAAATGCGCGATTGTCCCTATTGAATTGTGGAAGAGAGCGGTTGTCATTAAATACGATGAAGATATCAGACATCGATTTAAATCGCCATTGTAATCTACTGTTGATTCCAAAAGCATCATTCCCAGAATTGTACTGAATGAAAGTTGTCCAAAAAAGGTTTTTAGAAAAATTGATCTCAATTCTTGGTATCAATCTGACAAGTTCCTTCCGACCGTAGATATCTGGAAAACTTAGATCATTATACTCAATTTTGAATTCAAAATTTCCCCAGGGCTGAGCACGATATCTGATTCCAGATTCATAGGTTACTTTATTCCCATTATAGAATGACCCTACTTCAAGAGATGCTGAATACATCAATTTTCTCCTAGAATCTGAATTGTAGTTGACCCTAATAGATTCGAAATCATATTGATCCACCGGCAAGGGCGAGTCATCGGTAAATCCAAAAGGAAATCTCAGATTGACTTTGAATGCATTAAGTCTGAATTGTAAATGATTGCGATTATTAAATTCTATGAAATACTTAATTCTCGCAATATTCTCACTAAATATTTCATCTGTATTGCTCACATAGAAATTCTCTGCTCCAATACGATGACGGTTTATTTTTGCAGACCTACTTCCAGGATATATGGAATACATACCTTCCAGATAGTACTGGTTTGTTCCTAATCTGACGAATGTATCTCTGATTGCATCATAATTGAGTATCAGGTTAGAAAACCCTAGATCGGTATAATAGTTAGTCCCTCTGTTGCTGGCACTGAAAAGAAGTCTGATCGTCCGACTGTTATATCTGATTCCGTATTTGACAAATCCATCTTCGTCATTATATCCTGGTTTGTATGATTTGTTATAGCCCGCCCATGATTGGAATTCACCATTTTTGGATACATATGAAAACTCCAGTCCCGCGTTACGCCCATAATCATCACCAACAAATTCCATATTTTCTGTGGCTTGACGGTTTGTAAAGAAGGCTTTTAGATTCGATCTGTCAAAGATTCTTTTGTGAATGGCTATTGCCGTATAATTTTGAGCAGGATCGTCTCCCGATTTGTGTTGTTGAGCATTAAAAAGGCCAACTCTCAAAGACTCTGTCATATTCCCTGATAGCCGGATACCATAGTCTATTGGAACAGCCTCCCCATCATCATTCAATCCGACTCTTCTAGAAAAAAATGGACGCGCGTTGAACGACCCGAAGTCAGAAAAAATATCATCGTTTTCCAAAAAAAATGTCCTTTTCTCTGGTAGACGAATATTGAATCTTGTGAGATTGATTAAACTTTCATCGACTTCTATCTGAGAAAAATCGGGGTTGATCGTAAGATCCGGATTCAATGAAGAGGACAAGGCAATTTTTGCATCTATCCCTACATCTAATCCTGACTCAGATGTGTTCCCATCAAAATCATTCATTACCTCCCCTGTAGCATAAGGTATCAATGTAACATTTCCTTTAGATGGTGCAGGTGCTTTCTCCCATTTTAAAGTCCCCAGATACCCGAGATCTATTCCATCAAACTGAAGCGGAACCGGAGCCCAGGTGTGATATTCATTGTTGGATATATTATTACGGATGAAATTAATCCCCCACTCCTTTATTTCTGATTCGTAACGAAGCGTTTTGAAGGGAATTGCAAACTCCACAGACCAATGATCTTTGTAATGTTTGACCGCACTGAACCATTTATTATCCCAGTCCGGTCTAAAGGCATCCCTTGAATTGGAAGTGATCATGGCATCCGTCCGAACGCCCATGGCATTTACACCAAACATGTAGCCGTGGGTCTTCCGGTTCACTGGATCAAGGACAAATCCAAAGGCATCGCTATCGAAATAGTCTTTGTCTCGCTTTAGTGTTTGAATGATGTATTCTTTATCTGTAAAGCAGATTACCCCGATATAGAGATTTTCATGATCATATGTCAGACTCAATTCTGTTCTTGGAGAAGCGCCTTTCTCCAAATTTGGAAACTTCTTCCAAAATTCTGAAATACGGTCTGAGCTTTGCCAACATTGCTCTTTTAATTCACCATCTAAGATTATTTTTTCATCTCCTTTTTTTATATGAACAACAAAATTTTCTTTGTTCTGAGACATCTCTTGGGCCAAAGGTTGGTAGCTAACCAACAAAGCTGGAAGAATGAGAAAGAATATTTTGCAATTCAAATTCGACACTTCTCAAATACTATCTGAAGAGTTCTATAAATCCGCTGAAAAACCTTTTGTTTTCATCATGCAGCCAGAGTTCATAATAATAAGTTCCATCTGGTAAGTCATTGTCTCCCTGCCACGTACCATCCCAGTTGTTTTCTTTATTATTATATCCTGTTGTAGAGAATACTTGATTCCCCCAACGGTTATAGATATTTATTTCATTGTTTGGAAAATCCTCTATGTTCGCAATAAAGAATATATCGTTGAGCCCGTCTCCATTGGGCGACATGGCATTGAATATCTTGATATCCGTACATTCAATCCATATAGTAACAGTAGCCGTATCACAGGCAGTCTGTGTGCACACCACATATTGCAGCTCATCATATCGTTCACAAAATTGTTCACTGGCATTGTAAGTCACAGAGCAATCCAGGTTAACAAAAGCCTCTCCCCAAATGGGTTGTGTAGCCAGATAAATTGTATCAATAGCTCCGTAGATGGTATCATTTTGTTTTACATCCATGACTATTGGAGTTCCAATCAGGGTTGTAACACTGTCGTCGACAGCAATTGGAGGATCTGGGGATTCAACTACTGTAATTATCATAAGTGTGGTATCACAGACTCCAGCAGCATTACAAAGCACCATGCAACCTGTATCCCGACCAACTGCTAATCCCAGGTAATCGATACAACCAGTATTCTGATCCAAGGCAAAGCTTACTGACGTATCAGCCACTGTGATGCAGTCATTAAAGAATGAAACAGGATTTCCCACTTCTGTCAGGTCAAGGCAATGGAATTCCTCTTGATTAAGGAAAATGGTGTCTATATATACATCAGTACTTGGGTCACGTACATTAATTATCATAGTAGTTTGGGATTCCCTTCCCATGTCATCCACTAGCTTAAGACATAATGTATCCGATCCTACCGCTGTACCTATGTATGTCACTGTGGCATTTGACGTATTCAATGAGTACGTGATAT
>JAHHJQ010000308.1 GCA_018680005.1 Bacteroidia bacterium
CCATTGTATGTAACATTGGCCACTTTGACAATGAAATCGATATGGCCTGGTTGAACAACACCTATGGTGATACCAAAGTAGAGATCAAACCACAAGTAGATAAGTATACTATAGATAGCAAAGACGTGTTGATTCTTGCAGAAGGTCGTCTTGTTAATCTTGGATGTGCCACAGGACATCCATCATTTGTGATGTCCAACTCTTTTACCAACCAAGTATTGGCACAGATCGAGTTATGGCACAATCATGACCAATACGAGAATAAGGTGTATATGCTTCCTAAGCATCTTGATGAAAAGGTCGCTCGATTACACCTTGCTAAGATCGGCGTTGAACTGGAAGATCTGAATGATGAGCAAGCCAAGTATATTGGTGTGAAGAAAGAAGGTCCTTTCAAGCCCGAATACTATCGGTATTAAAGTAAAGGCTCAAGGCGCTTGGTACAATGCGCCGTGCTTAAATCGTAGATAAAAATAAAGCCGCTTTGATCTGAGGGATTGAAGCGGTTTTTTGATCCATTGTATTTGCGTTTTTACTTTATTCATGCCCACATCTTTGACCTGGTGAAATTAGATTGATCAGCATGGTGATGTACTTTTACATTCTCTTAAGAACTCACGTATAGCCAATTCCCTAAATTTGACGCATGGGTGAATTTGAACTGTATTTCAAACTTGGATTGGAGCATATAGCTGATATTAAGGCCTATGATCACATGGTTTTTCTGTTGGCGCTTTGTGCCTTGTATCAGCTGAAATCCTGGAAGAAAGTAGCCGTGCTTGCGACGGCGTTTACGATCGGTCATTCATTGACATTGGCCCTCACGGCACTGGATATGATATCCATTTCACCTGATCTTGTCGAGACCTTGATCCCGATAACCATCATAATCACTGCTTTGAGCAACATCATCAAGCCGGATGAAAACTTACAAAGTGCCACATTCAGCAAATTCATGTGGAAATATTATGCTATCGCTATGATCTTTGGATTGATCCATGGAATGGGATTCTCCACGTATTTTGCCTCTTTGCTTGGACAGGAAGAGAATATAGTTTTTCCATTATTTGCGTTTAACGTAGGTATCGAAGCCGGTCAATTGATCATTGTTCTGGGGATTTTGATCTTATCTTATGTAGTCATGGACTTCCTGAAGATGAAACAGATCCAATGGATTCACTTCGTTTCGGGGTTGGCAGCCGGGATTGCTGCAACTATTTTAATCGGCTAGACTTATATAGATATCCACATGAAGGTAATTATAGTAGTCATACTAACTCTGATTGCACAGGGATCAGGTATTAGGGATCAGGTGCTTGAGGTATCAGGCGTCAGGTATCAGGTACTAGAGGCGTCAGGTTTTGGGTATCAGGTATCAGGCGTCAGGTATAATGTAGCAGGAATAGATATGGATCAAACAATCCTTTCGCCTTTTGCCTCTGGATATTTATCTTCCCTTCAGCCATTTTCCTTGAGCCTTGAGCCTTTCGCTCACGACTTTCATCTAAGCAACGTTGAAATTGAGTATAATGCAAAGGCGCAGTCATTGCAAATGATCATGCACCTCTTCATCGACGATCTTGAAGACGGCATTGCACAATCGGGTGTAGACAAAAAACTATATCTATGTACTGAAAGAGAAGTTGAGGGTGCCGATCAATATATCAGAGATTATATCAGCAGCAAGTTTTCGGTTTCAGTAGATGGACAACCAATGGAGTATGTATTTCTGGGCAAAGAGACCAGCGAAGATATTGTAGCGATGGATTGCTATTTGGAAATTGAAAATTTGAACAGTGTAAGCGAAATTGAGATTTCCAATGATCTGCTGATGGAAGTATTCGATGATCAAGTGAATATTATCAAGCTCAAATCGACTTTGACGGGCAAAAAAGGGTTTATGATGTTGAAAAAAGGGAGTCATACTGATACTGTTCAACTTTAAAACTCCGTATCAATCAATATGCTAGGTTTTCTTCTCAAGCTTCCTATTCGCCTATATCAGGTGCTGATTTCTCCCTTATTAGGACCAAAGTGCAGATTTCAACCAACATGTTCACATTATATGATCCAGGCAATCGATGAATGGGGACCATTCAGGGGATTGTGGTTGGGTCTGAAACGGATTGGCAAATGTCACCCTTGGGGTCCTAGTGGTCATGATCCAGTACCTACAAAACACCAAAACAATGTTAAGAAGACCAAGAAGAAATAGATACAGCGCAGCCCGTAGATCTCTGGTCCGGGAACCTAAACTAGATGTCAGCCAATTGGTCTATCCTTTATTTGTAATCGATGGTGTTAACATCAAAGATGAAATACCTTCGCTACCCGGAAATTTTAGAATGTCTGTAGATCATATTTTGAAAGAGGTTGAGGATTGCATGAAGTCAGGATTGACCAGTTTTATTCTTTTTCCTGTAGTCGATGACGCTATGAAGGATAAAAGAGCTACATACGGTTGTAAGTTTGACAACTTCTATGTCCAGGCTTGCAAGAAGATTAAAAAGATCTTTCCTAATGTCTGTCTGATCAGTGATGTTGCTATGGATCCGTATAGCTCAGATGGACATGATGGTTTGGTAAAAAACGGAAAGATCTTAAATGATGGTACCCTGGAGATATTGGCAAAAATGGCGTTAGTCCAGGCTCAGGCAGGTTTCGATTATATTGGTCCAAGTGATATGATGGATGGGCGTGTCGAATATATCAGAACTGTATTGGACAGCAAAGGATATTCCAATACTGGTATCATGTCATACACTGCAAAATATGCAAGTGCGTATTATGGACCATTCCGCGATGCGTTGGATTCCGCACCCAAGGCAGGGGACAAAAAGACGTATCAAATGGATGTCCATAATCGGTCAGAAGCGCTGATTGAAGCGGAATTAGATATACAGGAAGGAGCGGATATCATTATGGTCAAACCAGCTTTGCACTACCTCGATATCATCAGTGATTTCAAGGCAAATACGGATATCCCTGTTGCTGCTTACCATGTCAGCGGGGAATGTGCTATGTTGATTGCAGCATGCAAGAATCATTGGTTGGATTATATGACGGCCATGCCTGAAGTGCTGACAAGTATCTCTCGTGCGGGTGCAGACATTATCATAACCTATTTTGCCAAGGACTATGCACAACTCAGGAAATCACAGCTTATAAAATAGCAGGTCTTACTCAATCACGGTGATCTTGAGCATATTCGTTCGATATCTCTTGGCAAGGGGCATACTTCCTGAATTAACGACTACATCCCCTGTTCTAAGCAAACCTTTATTCTTAAGGATATCTGTGACATCTGTTATCGTCTCGTCGGTCGTTGTGAATTTGTCATAATAAAAACACTCGACACCCCAGACCAGGCCAAGGGTAGATAACATATGGTGTTGATCTGAGAATATATATATCTTGTCATCAGGTCGGAAGCTGGATACCTTAAAGGCTGTATACCCTGAACTGGTCATACCAATAATAGCTTTAGCCCCGATGTCTCCTGCTAACTTAGCTGCATTGTAACATATGGAATCCGAGAAAAAAGTTCTGGCCTTCTTGCTGGGCTTACTTGCGGTAATTTTATCTGGATGGTGATATTCTGCTTCATAAATGATCTTGTTCATCTCCTCCACTACAAGTATTGGATGTTCACCCACAGAAGTTTCGCCGCTTAGCATTACCGCATCTGCTCCATCCAATACTGCATTGGCGACATCCAAAATTTCTGCTCTGGTCGGAATAGGACTTGTGATCATGCTATCCATCATATGGGTGGCCACAATGCAAGGTCTGGAATACTTCAGACACTTTCTGACGATCATCTTTTGCATGGTTGGCAATTTTTCAATGGGCACTTCGATGCCCAAATCTCCCCTGGCAACCATTATACCATTAGATGCCTTGATTATTTTGTCAATATTGTCAATGGCTTCGGGTTTTTCGATCTTGGCAAGGATCTTTGCCGGGTGCTTAGCTGCATCCACGATTTTGCGTAATTCCTTGATATCAGATGGTGATCTGACGAAGGACAATGCTATCCAATTAATTGGTTGTTTTAGAATAAAGTCAAGATCTTTGAGATCCTTTTCTGTGAGTGAAGGCAAGCTGATTTTGGTGTTAGGTAGGTTGACACCCTTGTTGCTAGACAATTGGCCCCCAAACTTTACTTCCATTTTTACAAGATCGGTCCCATTGGTCTCCAGCACTTCAAATACCAATTTACCATCATCTACAAGTACTCGTTCACCTACTTTGACGTCAGATGCGAACTGCGCATAGTTCATATAGACCTTTTTATTGGTCCCTAGGCATTCTTCGTTGGTGAAATTGATGATATCACCTCTTTCAAGCTCTACTGCTCCTTTGGCCATTTTACCAATTCTAAGTTTCGGGCCTTGCAGGTCAGCAAGAATACTGATATGGAGATTGTACTTCTCATTGATGTACATGATGTGATTGATGACTTTTTCTAATTCGTCATGTGCCCCATGAGAAAAGTTCAATCGAAATACATCGACACCCGCCTGTACCAGACCTAGAAGCATATCATAAGAACTGCTTGCCGGACCTACTGTGGCTACTATCTTAGCTTTTTGATGATTTACTCGCTGCATATTGGTTTTTCGAAAATATAAGATTTAAGTTCTGTCTTTCAATCAGTTATATTATACTGCTATGACATCATAATGTTAGTTTGTTGTTAAAGTCCTGCCTAAGGACACTGACTAACAACTGAATCATAAATTGTGCTGTTAGGCGTTGGATTGAAGGTTGTAAAATGGCAAGAAGTTAGGAAACGCCAAATATCAAAAAAAGGAAGAAAACATTGGTTATACCTGCAACATTCTTTTACTTTGCACCCTCAAAATTTTTAACTTAAATTTTTTAATATGTCTAACATTGCCGAAAGAGTTACAAAAATTATCGTTGACAAATTAGGTGTTGACGAATCTGAAGTAACTAATGAAGCAAGCTTCACCAATGACTTGGGAGCAGATTCTCTGGATACCGTAGAATTGATCATGGAGTTTGAGAAAGAGTTTGATATCTCTATTCCTGATGAGCAAGCTGAAAATATCCAAACCGTAGGACACGCAGTGACCTACCTGGAGGAGCAAACGAAGTAAGAAAACATATCGGGCATTTTGTCCAGATTGATCTATGTGTCAATCGCCATAATAAATCCACAAATCATTGTCATATCTTTGGTTTGTGGATTTTATATTTTAGACGTTTATATAATTTCTCTCTCGAGAGTACGAAGATATGCGCAGAGCAGTAGTTACAGGATTAGGAGCACTGACACCCTTGGGAAACGATATCAAGTCATATTGGGATGGGCTGATCAGTGGTAAGAGTGGTGCTGCACCTATCACGTATTTTGATACTACCAATTTTAAGACCCAATTTGCGTGCGAAGTCAAAAACTTCGATCCTTCCCAGCACTTTGATCGACGGGAATCAAAGCGATTGGATCCTTATATGCAATATGGTTTAGTAGCCGGATCACAAGCCATGGAAGATAGTGGCATCGATGTTGAAAAAATTAATCTTGACAGGGCAGGGGTGATTTGGGCTTCGGGAATTGGAGGACTAAGGACGTTGGAGGATGAGGTAGGGGCATTTGCCACCGGAAACGGGATGCCAAGATATAACCCTTTTTTGGTGCCAAAGATGATTGCGGATGGGGCAGGCAATACGCTTTCCATCAAATATGGTTTTAGAGGTATAAGTTACGCTACCGTATCGGCTTGCGCTTCATCGACCAATGCAATATCTATTGCTTTAGATTACATTCGTATGAACAAAGCCGATATTTTTATTGCCGGTGGATCAGAAGCCACTATCTGTCCGACTGGAGTTGGAGGATTCAATGCTATGAAGGCGATGTCGACGAGAAATGATAGTCCTGAGACAGCTTCGAGGCCTTTTGATGCAGAGCGTGATGGTTTTGTTCTGGGTGAAGGCGCAGGAGCCTTGGTAATAGAAGAATATGAACATGCTCGAAAAAGAGGAGCAACGATCTATGCTGAATTATGTGGCTCAGCTATGACATCAGATGCTTATCATATTACGGCCCCACATCCGGAAGGTCGAGGAGCGGCAGCTGTGATGGATTTGGCAGTAAAAGACGCTCAAATGAATCCGGAGAGCATGAGTTACGTAAATGTACATGGAACATCCACACCACTAGGGGATGTTGCAGAAATAAAAGCTATACAAAAGGTATTTGGCGATCATGCATACAACATGAATATTGGTTCAACAAAGTCCATGACCGGTCATTTATTGGGCGCAGCAGGAGCGATAGAGGCTATTGCAGCCATCTTGAGCACTAAATACAATATCGTTCCTCCTACGATCAATCACTTTACGGATGATCCTGACATCGACTCCAAGTTGAATCTGACATTCAATTCTGCACAAGAGCGGGAGATCAATGTAGCATTGAGCAATACCTTTGGCTTTGGAGGCCACAATGCCTCCGTTATATTTAGTAAGCTGAAGTAATTGACTTATTGGGAATAATCAAGAGAACATATAACTTCTATTTTTCAAAAGATAGGGAGTTTGTGAAACGGTTAAAAAGCACATTAGGCTTTGTACCGTCTAATCTTGGCTTGTATAAACTGGCCTTTTACCACAAATCCGGAAATTTTGAAAAAGAATCCAATTATCAGAGTAATGAGCGATTGGAGTATCTTGGCGATGCCATACTGGGAACCATAGTCGCAGAATATCTTTTCAAAAAGTATCCCAACAGCGATGAAGGCTTTCTGACCAAAATGAGGTCCAAAGTCGTAAAGCGTAAATCCTTAAATAACATCGCAGATGGGATGGGTTTGGATGTCTTATTATCCCATTACAATTCTACTCAACTGAGCAATTCAATGCTCGGTAATTCACTTGAAGCGCTGATTGGTGCTATCTACCTGGAAAGAGGTTATCGCTGGTCAAAACAATATGTCATACGTAATATCCTCATGAAATATGTGGACATTCAGAAATTGGAGACATACGATGACAACTATAAAAGCCAATTGCTGGAGTACTGCCAAAAGAATGGACAGTCAGTGAATTACGAGATTATCAACAAGTATAAACAAGATAAGCGTGATCGCTTCAAAGTAGGTGTATTCGTCGATGGTCAACAATTGGCGACAGCGGATGATTTCAATAAGAAAAGTGCAGAGCAGACCGCCTCTAAAAGAGCCTTGAAACAAATCGGTGTCATGATTCATGCGAATTAGTGGTAGTTCTTATAATGCTCTAAACCCTTGAATGATGTATTGTGATGGACCTTATATTTTTGAAGACGGTTCCTCTTTTAAGGCTGTATGGATAGATGATAATAAGCGAAAGTCCGCTGATCTACATAATTTAGAGCCAGGAAGGATTAATCCCCACATCAACAGAGCATTTAATCCTACAGATGTAAGAAGTCAGGAGTTTCAGACTTATAGCAGCTATGCTATTGATTCTCCTGCTCCTATAGTTGCAGTTAGTGACGTACATGGTCACTTTGATACTTTTATCAGCCTGCTTCAAGCCCATAAGATTCTTGATCAATCGTATAAATGGATATTTGGAACCGGACATTTGGTAATCGTTGGAGATATCTTCGACAGAGGAGATCAGGTGCTGGAGTGTCTATGGTTAGTCCATAATCTCCAGGCCGAAGCTGCCAAAGTAGGTGGAGGAGTGCATTTTCTTGTGGGCAATCATGATTGGATGGTTTTGTCAGGGGATCTAAGATTTCTGAAGGAGAAGTATTGGTTATCAGCTGGACTATTGGATACACAATATGATGCATTGTTCTCAAGACAAAGTTATTTAGGGCAATGGTTACGAACTTGTCCCGTCGTACTCAAGATCAATCAATATCTATTCGTACATGGCGGTACTTCCACTCAACTTTTGGATTTAAATCTTTCTATTCAGGAAATCAATGAACGATTTCGAGATCAGATCTTTCAACCCGTTGTCTGTAGTCGTGAGGATCATAAAATCAACCAAATACTTTTAGGTGCAATGGGTCCGCTCTGGCATCGAGGTTTTTTTGATGGATCGATGGGACAAGATCAGGTAAACAAAGCGAGAGGGTATTTTGATGTGGAATATATCGTTGTCGGGCATACGCCCCAGTCTCAGATCAATTTTAGATTTAATAGGTGTGTTATTGCGATTGATGCAGGATTTAAAACCGGGGCGGAGGGGGAATTATTATGGATTGATACAGATGGCCCTGTAAGAGGAATATCGAACGGGAATACTGTTAAAATTAACTAGTGTAATGACAATATTTCTTTACAATCTGTGCCAAATGATGTAACTTAGCGAAAATTCGCTAAATACTAGATCATGACAAAAAATCTCGTTACGGCCAACGCCGAAAATGTCAATGGAGGAGAATTCCTTCTTAAATCATCCACTCTGAACGACACATTCATCCCTGAAGAACTTAATGAAGAGCAAAATATGGTTCGGCAGATGTGCAAAGACTTTATCATTGATGCCGGAGACAAAGGAGGTCAACTTGATAAGCAAGTTGAGTTACTAGATCAGGCCGGATCTCTCGGTCTTCTAGGAGCACATATACCGGAGGCATATGGGGGTATGGGTATGGATACGCATACGAACACGCTAATCTGTGAAGAACTTGGCGGATTTGGAGGAGGATTCACTACCTCTTTTGCAGCGCATACGGGTATTGGAACATTGCCAATTTTATATTTTGGCACAGAGGAACAAAAACAAAAATATTTGCCAAAACTGGCATCAGGTGAGCTGAAAGCTGCCTATTGTCTGACTGAGCCGAGTTCTGGTTCAGACGCCCTTGCTGCTAAAACTCGTGCAGATCTATCCGAGGATGGGCAGCATTACATTTTGAATGGACAAAAGATGTGGATTTCGAATGCCGGATTTGCAGATGTCTTTATTGTCTTTGCAAAAATCGATGGAGAGCATTTTACCGGATTCATCGTAGAGAAAGGTACAGAAGGAATGTCACTTGGTGCAGAGGAGAAGAAGATGGGGATCAAAGGTTCATCGACCAGACAGGTATTTTTTGAAAATGCAAAGGTGCCTGTTGAGAATCTGCTTGGTGAATATGGCAAAGGACATTTGATTGCATTCAATATCCTTAATGTTGGAAGATTCAAACTTGGAGCTCTATCTCTCGGAGGCATGAAATCCGGAGTTACGACCAGTGTTAAGTATGCCAATGAACGCATCCAATTTGGTTCTCCGATATCTAGTTTTGGGGCGATCCAACACAAATTGGCAGAAATGGCCATCAAGACAGTGGTCCTTGAAAGCCAGGTTTATCGGATTTCTCATTTACTCAGCAAAGCAAGAAACGAAAATCTTGATGCGGGCATGAGTTATGCAGAGGCATTGATGAAGGCAGCTGAAGAATATGCGATCGAATGCTCAATTACGAAGGTCGTAGGATCTGAGTTTATAAGCTATACAGTTGATGAAATGGTCCAAATCCATGGTGGAAATGGGTTTTCAGAAGAGTATCCAGCAGCAGGAGCGTATCGTGATGCTCGAATTACCCGAATCTATGAAGGTACCAACGAAATCAATAGAATGCTTTCGGTAAGTATGATGCTGAAGAAAGCCATGAGTGGGTCAATTGACCTGGTCACACCTGCATGGGCTGTACAAAAAGAATTAGCGACTCCTGTAGATCAAGTTGATTTTAAAGGAGAAATGGATGAAGAAAGGTATGCTTTGGCGCAACTGAAGAAACTGTGCCTCATGGTATTGGGAGCGGTAGCCAAGCAACAAATGGATGGAAAACTCAATCTGAAGAATGAACAGGAAATCTTAATGAACATCGCGGATATGTTTAACGAGATATTCAATGTTGAGTCTTTGATACTCAGGATAGATAAATTAAATCATCTGGGCCAAAAGGAAAATATTGATATGTTCACAGAAATATTGAAAGTGTATTTGACAGATGCAGTATCGCGATCTTCCAAGTTTGCTACGGATGCCGTAGTTTCTTTCGCTGAAGAAAGTCTTCTGGTTGCGCTGCTTGGTGGCATTAAACGGTATACTAC
>JAHHJQ010000314.1 GCA_018680005.1 Bacteroidia bacterium
GTATTACCGATGATCTCTACAGAATCCTTTAGTAGGAAGTTATCAGAGCTCGTTCCATCTGTACCTCTTATAAATTGATCGTCAAAAATATTAACTCCAATTTCCAATAAAGAATCATATTGGCAAGCGACATCAATTTCTACATCAAAGCATAACTTGTAAACATGGGGATCCACAGCACAATCATAGTTTCCTGTGGCATAACCGTCACCCCTTAATGGCGATGAAGTGTTTTGAAAAGTCCAGGAAATAGTGTTGGATGGATTGTCATAAGATGCTGTCCAATTTCCAGTTTCGTAAAATCCGTTACCCGCACCATTAGGAGTTATATTCGTGACATTGGTATAGCAGTTTTCCAAGACCATAGATACCGAATCCATCCAGTTGTCCAATTTGTAATCACTCACCAGGATGTCGTGACATATTGTAACCGTTTGACAACGAGCTATTTCTAAATTGGAACTTGCATTTACACTTGGGATCAATCCATCATTGTCGATATCGGCAACACAGGCTGCAAGGGTATCCAGCGTAATTTGAGACTCAAAACACTCTACTGTTATATCGAATAGGTCGATGCCCGTTTTTTTGGCATCAATAACTATAAAATAAGTATCTGGCCCTTTTGCTCTAAATGTCTCCGTATTGGTTTTTGTGCTTTGAAACTCTTGTTTACCGATATTATATCTCGCATATTCCACACAATTAGTTACCGGACAGGTAGTGCCCATCCATTGCAATTCTAACTGGTTGTCATCTGAGTCAGTTACGTTATCAATAGTGACAGCTATGGAGAAATTACCAGGCGGAATGTCCAACTGATAGTATATTTCCTCGCCCTTTAGGCCGCCTACGCATCCATAAGTTTCAATATTGTTTCCATAACCTACTGTTGTCTCTCCTAAATTGGAATCTCCACAAAAGATCAATTTGGTTGATGTATTGGCTAAGACATTGAAATTGAAATCACATGTGTCCTTATTTCCTATACCATCTGCAACGACTAGTTCAATAGGTTGTATGCCAGCATTAAGTATTGTTCCCGGGATAGGGTCTTGGGTTACAGTAATTGCTCCGCATCCTCCAATTACTGTCGCAAGGCTAGTAAAGTCGGGGAGGACATAGTTGCAACTTGCATCTGCAATAACTATAGAATCCGCAGGACATGAAATTGATAATGTGCCCGAAATTGTGACTTGAAATGTATCACGGCAGACATTAGGACTTGTATAAACGATATCATACGGTCCTCCTGAAGTAGAGGCGCTTATGTCAATAGTTCCAAGCAATGTATCCAGGAAAACAACATTTCCTGTGGGTTCATGAAAAAATCCCAGTGGGTCGCCGGTGATGGTTGGTGTAGGGTCTAAATCTGTGGTACAGTAAGAAGATGAACCATAGTTGAACGAGGCATCACATGGTACAACACAAAAGAACATATCTGGACATGCAGATCTTGTCGGTGGAACTAGAACAGCATTTAAGTAGACCTTTATTCCATTGACAAAACCTATATCATAAGGCATATCCGTACCCCCTCTCTTACGATAATCGTGACCGCCAAGGTATGTAACATACCCTCCTGGCTCTGTCCCCGGACTCATTTTGATACTTCCTACTACCTCTGCATTATCACCTTGCTTTTCAACATTCACGATTAAACCGGGTTGAAAAGCACCTCCACTTGGAACAATACCAACATAAGTGCCCGTTGGGTCATTTTCAAGAATTCCATGAATTTGATATATCGGATCATCAAAATTCGCTTCGTCATGATTATCGGCTTTATTCGCACCTCCTGTCATTCCCAAAGTCGTATGAAAATGTTCTTCGTTTTCATAGATTTCTATACCTGCACATTGTGTTAGAAAATTCCCTCCCCCCAAAACAAATGACCGGATTCTATCCACTTCAGGTCCTGCTGCTGAGTAATCAGTTGTAAATGCCCCTTCTCCATCTTTCCAATGTGGTTCGGATGCAAATGAATAGCAGGAAGAACCATCGAGTGCAACACTTATGGCACTTAATGTGTCAGCTATTGCACTATTCATCCCTGAAAGGGTTAAGAGTTTGCTGTGCTTTTCATATTGCCAATTATCGGCTCCGTCATTCTTGTCTCCCCCATTGTTCAATAAAAGCACTGCAGGTTTAAAATTCAATCTATGTCTGAATTCAATCGTTTCGTTAGCATTGGTTTTATAGACTTTTACATTGTCATGATATGTAGGGTCATGCGCAGCATTAAAGGCTGAAATAATTGGATCTGCAGCCGCTACATTGCTTAGGTGAATTACAAATGGCCCTGCAATGAAGTCTCTGGTCACTCCTGAAGGAATAAATGTGGTATTCGGGTGAACGGGATCGACATTTACAGAAAAATCAAGTTCATCTTTAAATTTTCCACTCCTTATCGCTCTGTATACCGGGATCTCATTTTGTAACAATTCGTTGACAAGTCCATAAGCCCGCAAATTAAATGGTGGAGTACCCCCGCCAGCGCCACCATTTGGGTATTCTGGTGGAGCAGCTGCAATTGCTTTTCCAGGTTGATTAAAATTGTCCATCGGAATGATGTAAGAACCTGCAGGGAATGTCCAAGTGTCGCCTGATATATTTATACTCTGGGTTGAAAAATCATTGATTAATGAAATAAGTACTGTATCACGGCTCGTGCATGACCCGTCATCCAATACCCACTCAAGTTCATAAGTGTTGCCCCCAATTCCAGTGAATCCGCTCAATGCATCATTGGGTGTTGTCACTATTCCACCGCCGCCCGAAACAATATTCCAGAAACCAGTTGCACCCGTGGGAGCTGGAGTTGCATTAAGTTTTGTTGTATTGTCACAGGAAATAATATCTGATCCTGCATTGGCGTAGAAGTCCACGGAAGAGGCCGAAATGGTCACAGTAATTTGAGTCGAAGAAAGGGGGCACGCACCACCATTGGTTACTTCCCATTCTAGTTCATAGGTCCACCCTACGTTTCCTGTAAATGTCGAATTGGGATTATATTCATCACTAAAGGATCCACTAGCCGGAGTGGCAAACCATTCTCCAGTACTTGGTGAAGGATCATTGGCATTGAGGGTTACTGTTCCCGAAGGACCTGATGTACATATTTCGATATCTGATCCTGCATCGGAATAATTGCCTATGATCGTTAATTCAAAAGTATCTCGACAACATCCGACATCTTCATAAGTGATTTGGTATGGTCCACCTATAGAAGACGATGAAAGATCTATTTCTCCAGAATTAATATCTACGAATACTATACTTCCTGTGGCTTCGCTAAAAATTCCTCCACCAGGACCTATAATATTCGCAGTAGGATCTAAATCGGATTGGCAATATGTAGCTTGCGGATAAGTAATTGTAGTACAGGACATTTCCGACCCCAAACTATAGAATGCACCTGGATTACTCATCGTATTGAAATTGGTCTCCATCCATGCAGGGGACCTGGCTACATCTGATATTCTCATCTCATCCAAATCGCCTACATAGTAGTGACCGGCAAATTCTTGATTTTGACCTAACTGAACATATGAATTGCTACCCCCACTGGGATCATTGGTATAGATATGCGTACTAAGTACATTACCATTTTCATAAAAAGTTATAGTATTTGTACTTACATCTCTAGTAACAGCATAGTGGTTCCAACCGGTTAGAGGGTTCGTTGATAGTAGGGCAGATGTAACAAATTCATCCAATCCGGCGCCATATTCCCAAAACAGTGATAGTTCAAAGTCTGTCCCACTCAACCAATTAATGTTAAAGTAATAGAGAAAATTGCCGCTTGCCACTTCACCAGGATCTCCATGTGAAATCATAGTGTTTGCCCAAATCAATGGATTTATCAAATCCATAAAGACCCATCCCTCCAGTGTCAAATCGCCAGCAATGTTCAAATTGGGATTTGGTGCGGCTTCCAGGTTGTCAAAATCAGTAAAGTCTTCACCTGAGGCAATCGCTCCATTGGGTTCGTTGACTGTTCCAGTAGAAGTAAGATCAGCGTTGCTGATTGTTGCATCCAGCTCGTCATCATTTAAATGCCATACACCCTGAAAGTCTTCGCTCCATGTTGCCGGAGTAGACAAATCTGAAATAATATCCGTCGATCCGTAATAGATTCTAATTGTTGTGTTGGTTGTTGCTGAAACGGTATCCACCTCCACCCAAGCATTTATTTCTCCAGTTGTTGCCTCATAGAATTCAACTTCATGTTCCAAAACGTTACAACCATCTGCACTCATAAATTGAAAATCATATCCATTGATGTTTTGGAGTTTTCCACCATTACCTACTGTTCGGAAGTCAGAATTAATTTCAGAAAATAATATTGGAAAATTGACAAGATCACTGGCGCCTGAGACTTGTGAGGCTTGAATCACAATATCGCGATAGTAGCTGTAGTTGCCAGATAATTGAGCTTGTGAAGATGTGGATATGAAAAGAATCGCAAATAAAAGACAAGGGAATTGAGATAGGCGCAATGTGCCCTTATATTCCTGGGAAAAAATTTTAAAAAAATCCTTATTTGCTTGTCGGCTAATCAAATTCAGCTTATCTGCGATATCTTGAATTAAAAATTCTTACAGCGTTACAGCTGTTTTAGAGAAGGAAATCCAGATTGAATACTTTCAAAACATCCGATGTTATCATCTGATTATCAGCAGATTACGAATGTTCGTTCAAGTTAATGTAATAGTCAGGATAGTGTTTTATGGTTGGTGGCTTTCCTCCGCCATCCTATAGTTTCAAAAACGGTGCCTAATCAGGTAAAAAGTTGATGCGTAAATGAGGGGCAATTGAAAGAATCGTAGGCTTTTAATTCAGTTTGATTTCCTCTAAACTGACCGGTTGATTTGGTGAGCATTTACCGATTTAGAAAATTGATCATTTTCTTTGAAAATGACCTGCATCGAATTTGAATTTGTGTTAAATTTGCACCTCGAAATAATGGATGACCCATGGTGTAATTGGCAACACAGCAGGTTTTGGTCCTGTCGTTCTAGGTTCGAGTCCTAGTGGGTCAACAAAGAAGGCACTTTCAATGGAGGTGTCTTTTTCATTTTATGGGTGTTCCATTCTATTTGAACTGGACACATAGGTAATTGTCAGATGAACATCAACTGATTCTTTTGGGATAAAAATAAAAATGTGGATCAGGTGATCTCCAGGCTTCAATTGGTGCTGTAATTCTATTTTTTTTATCGCAATCTGTCCATTGACTTCACCAATAGATCATCTTTTTTGATAAATCGCAATGCTAATAGTCCAAATATTAAGGATATAACTGGATTGCTGACCCCAATACCTGCTGAGGCTTGTTCAGTGATATCTCCCTGAACACTGGATACATCCAACCAGAGATAAACACCAAATCCAATCAATACCAGTACGAGAACCGTTGCCAACAATACCAATGTCCTTTGTTGCTTTCTATCCTTATACAGGAAAATTGCAATCAAAAAAGCTGATGCAGCAATTCCGTTTATAATGGTCATTGCCATGTGGTCATAAATATTGAATAAACCATCGCTGCCAAAGAGATTGACTCCAACACTTGCAAATGAAAATGTGCTGGTGAACAGTAATCCAAGGATGATAGCTGCTAATAGTAGAAATACCGTTTGTATTCGTTGTATCATAATATTGTGTTATTGGCCTAAACTATCTATTTTTTTAGACCATGCCAAAGGTAATAGATCAGTAAGTTTGTCTCAAAGATTAAAGAATACAAATGTCGATTTATAAACCATTAAGTTATTGGGAAATTGATACCTGGTTTGGTAATCTGGACATTATCATCATTGGTGGAGGGATCGTGGGAATGAATGCTGCGATAAGACTAGCGGAGAAAGAACCCAAACTGAGGATAGCCATGGTGGAGCGATCTTCATTGGGTACAGCAGCAAGTACCAGGAATGCGGGATTTGCATGCTATGGAAGTATAAGTGAGATTGTTGACGATTTGAAACATATGGATGCCGACGAAGTTTTCCAGCTTGTGGCGTATCGTGTCAAGGGCCTGGAAGTACTGAAGTCTATTGTTGGAGTGGAAAATATGCAATATCAGCAAGTCGGTGGATATGAAATGTTTATTGATGAAAATGAATTCCAAACACACCTCAGCCGGATCAATGAAGTGAATAGGGAACTTAAAAAGATCAGCCCCGATCTTTTGTATAGACATGTCCGGAAGAATCACAGTCTCAGGAATATCAAAGGGGTCATTGGCAACAGCTGGGAAGCCCAAATTCATCCTGGTGAGATGGTCAAGACATTGAGATCGATTTGTGATAAAAAAGGAATCAGAATAATCACTAATGCTGAGGTTTCGTGCATATCCCCATCAGAAACGGGATTTCAGGTTCAGATATCTGATCTTTCGATGCATTCAAAACATGTGATCGTTGCAAATAATGGATTTGCCAGTCAATTAATAGATGATATTCAGGTAAATCCTGCGCGAAATTTAGTCTTACTCACTAATCGGATAGAAGGATTATCCATCAATGGATGCTATCATTATGATAAAGGATATGTCTATTTCAGAAATGTTGGCGAACGAGTGCTCATAGGTGGAGGTCGAAATTTGGATACGGAAGGCGAAACGACAACTGATTTTGGATCAAACAATAACATTGAAAAGTATTTATTGAA
>JAHHJQ010000211.1 GCA_018680005.1 Bacteroidia bacterium
GTGTTAGCATTAGGGCCATAAATAATGGGTGCACCAGTCTTTTCAGATAAAGTGACATGACCGCTAACAAAGTCAGCGTGGAAGTGCGTCTCAAAGATGTACTTGATCCTTGCTCCAGCCTCTTCAGCTCTGTCAATATACTGCTGCACTTCTCTCAATGGGTCGATAATAGCAACCTCTCCGTTGCTTTCAATGTAGTAAGCCCCTTGAGCGAGGCATCCGGTATAAATTTGTTCGATTTTCATAATTATCTCGTTTTAATTGATAACCCAAAAGTAATAGAACGGTTTAAATATTAACGTAACAAGGGTTACATCAAGTCCGTTAGATTCAATTCTTCATTTTAGATCTTTTGTCTTAATAATTGGCTTCCGGGTGATTAATCCTATAGCTTTAGGGTATCTTACAGAGCATTCAAAATTGATTGAATTGAGCAATAGCACTACATATATCAATCCTCAACAGGCCGAAAAACTTGAGCGTATTGCCTTTATTCTTAAGACTATTGCACACCCTACACGTCTTGGGGTCATTCATCTGTTAGAGCAGTTTCCAAGGTTATCAGTTTCTGACATTTGTGAGAAACTAGGGACAGAGCAGTCACTGACCTCACACCACTTACAGAATATGAAACTCAAGGGAATTCTTTCTGCAAAAAAAGAAGGGCGAAGCGTACTCTATACATTGAAAGAACGTGATGTTTCTCTTATCATCGAATGTCTGGAAAACTGCAATTGTAACATGTAGTTTTACACACACAAACCCAACAATCATCTGCAATTCACTTCAAGGTCGAATTATTCTTTTACTACTACCACAGAAGCAGTTATTAAATTGCAATATATGAATTAATGTTCATATATTTGATTGTCGTATTTAGTAGTAATACTGAAACCACCCATGAATTAATCCAGAAGAGGTTTGCCTGCCATTAATTTGAGTAAGCCCAAGTATTTTTGGCCTCTTGATTATATCTTTTCAAAACAAGGAAACCGTCATTAATCATGAAATACGGATTTGTCATAGACAACAGAAAATGTATCGGTTGTCATGCTTGCACGACTGCCTGCAAATCAGAGCATATGGTTCCTGTAGGCGTCAATCGTACCTGGGTCAAACAAGTTGAAAAAGGTACTTTCCCTCAGACCAGACGACTATTCTCAGTGATGCGATGTAATCACTGTACCGATGCACCGTGTGTCAGCATATGTCCTACGGAAGCTTTGTTTTCCAGAGATGATGGTATCATAGACTTTGACAACGATCGCTGTATAGGATGTAAATCATGTATGCAGGCTTGCCCTTATGAAGCATTGTATATCGATCCAGAAACACATACTGCCGCCAAGTGCAATTACTGTGCGCATAGGATAGATGTTGGACTGGAACCCGCTTGTGTCAATGTATGTCCTGAGCATGCTATCATTTCGGGAGATATGGAAAATCCTGAAACCGAGATCTACGAGTTGTTATCCCGACAATCTGTCAAAACCAGAAAACCGGAAAAAGCTACGGTTCCCAATCTATTTTACATAGATGCTGATGATGTCTCGCTTATTCCTTCTGCGACATCCAAATCATATGATAGTCTTTGGGGCAATCAAGCACACGGTGTAGGTCATTATGCCAAGGAAGCGGAGAAACTTGCATTTTCCAATGCCGATATTGTTGCTGAGGTATTACAAGCTAACGCGAATTTCGATATTCCCATGAACGGTGACTCTTCTACCAAAACAGTGGAAGTCGTCATGAATAAAGCCAAACGTGTCTATGATAGCCCCGATAAAGGTATTCTATGGGGATGGGAGGTATCGGCATATGTCTGGACTAAAGCCATATCTGCCGGGGCATTTCTGGTACCTTTCCTTGCTTGGGTAATAGGAGGAATTGAAATGACTTCGACTATACTCTGGACGTCGGTAATTGTCGGATTAGTATTCCTGATGCTTACAGGCATTCTACTGGTCATGGACCTCGACAGACCGGATAGATTTCTTTATGTTCTTTTCAGACCACACTGGGGATCATGGTTGGTCAAGGGCGGATATTCTATAACACTGTTTGGAGGTTTACTCACTTTATTAGGTGCAACGATGTATTTTGGTTGGGATGCAATACTTTCTCCCATCATATATGCTACAGGAATTGCAGCCATCATAGTAGCAATCTATACAGCATTTCTATTTGGACAAGCTAAAGGAAGAGATTTCTGGCAGAGTCCGACACTATCCATTCATATGTTAGTACATGCATTCATGGCTGGAGCTGCATTATATCTGATTGCTGCGCAATTTATGGATGTCCAGGCCAATTGGGTTTCATTTCTCACTTGGACGCTAATAGGATCGATAACCATTAACCTGATTACCATACTTCTGGAAATCGTAACTATTCATCCGACCCAAGATGCAATAACAACTGTAAGTATGATTACAAAGGGTAGATACAAGACAAAATTCTGGATTGGCGTAATCTTGATTGGTAATATTATCCCCATCGGAATCGCTGTTTTAGGCGGCATGTCAACGACAGTTGTAAGTATAGCTGCTATCCTTGTTCTGATAGGAATATATATCACTGAACATATTTGGGTAGAAGCACCTCAACGTATTTCATTGAGCTAAAAGAAGAAGAAAATGTCAAAGAAACATACCATCATTGAAAAGATAGCGGAGTCTCTGAGAATCATCCCGAATCTCCACAAAGACCGAGATCCTTTACTCAACAGGATGACAGAGACCGATCTCGACACATTTCCTCCAATGGAGAAGTGGGATCACTGGGAAGAATACGAGGCCAAATCCTGGCCAAAGAAAGAAAAGAAAACTTACACCATAGTCCCGACAACATGTTTCAACTGTGAGAGCGCCTGTGGTCTGACGGCATATATCGATAAGGCTACCAATCAAATCAGAAAATTTGAAGGTAATCCATATCACCCTGGCAGTCGAGGAAGGAATTGTGCGAAAGGCCCGGCCACGATTAATCAAATCACGGATCCCGATAGAGTTCTGTATCCTCAAAAACGTGTTGGTAAGCGAGGTGATGGTAAATGGGAACGTATTTCCTGGGATGAAGCACTAGACACTATCTCGGCTCGAATAAGAAAAGCGCTTAAGGAAGGTAGAAATAATGAAATCGCCTATCATGTGGGCCGACCAGGTCATGAAGGCTATGCGAACAGAGTGTTGCAATCCTGGGGTATTGACGGACACAATAGCCATACTAATATCTGTTCCTCAGGAGCAAGATTTGGCTACAATATATGGTATGGTCACGATCGACCCAGCCCAGATCACGCCAATGCCAAATTTATCCTTTTGATTTCCGCACATCTCGAAAGTGGGCATTATTTCAATCCACACGCCCAGCGGATTATCGAAGGAAAAATGAAAGGGGCTAAGTTGGCAACGATGGATCCACGACTCTCCAATACAGCGAGTATGTCTGACTATTGGATGCCTACATATCCCGGTACGGAGGCTGCGGTAATGTTGGCTATGGTCCGAATCATCCTTCAGGAAGGTTTGTACAACAGAGATTATATGGAGAAGTGGGTCAATTGGGAAGAATATCTCCAAAAGGCGCACAAAGATGTTCCTGTTACTTTCGAAAAGTTCATAGACAAACTGATTGATGTTTATTCAGAATACACTCCAGAATTTGCTGAAAAAGAGAGCGGTGTCAAAGCAGAAACAATTCGAGAAGTAGCAATTAAAATAGGGGAAGCAGGTGAGCAGTTTGCTTCACACAATTGGCGAAGTGCTGCGAGTGGTAATTTGGGTGGCTGGTGCGTATCGCGCTGTCTCCATTTTTTGAGCGTTGTAACTGGCAGTGTCGGTGCGAAAGGAGGAACATCTCCGAATTCCTGGAGTAAGTTCAAACCTAAGTTTCATAGTGTCCCGCCTGGTCAAAAGTTTTGGAATGAATTACACTTCCCTAAAGAATATCCACTAGCGATGTTCGAAATGAGTTTTTTACTTCCACACATGTTGAAGGACGGCCGAGGTTTCATGGATACCTATTTCTCCAGGGTCTTCAATCCAGTTTGGACATATCCGGATGGGTTTACATGGATGGAGGCTTATAGTAGAGAAGATCTCTTTGGTATGCATATCGCCTTGACACCTACCTGGAATGAATCTGCATTCTTTGCGGACATGGTCCTTCCGATGGGTCACAGTGCAGAGAGACACGACCTCAATAGTTATGCAACACATTCAGGCAAATGGATCGCTTTCAGACAACCTGTCCTGAGAGAGGCTGCCCGAAGAGCAGGAAAGGAAACAACATTCACATATGAAACCAATCCGGGAGAGGTCTGGGAAGAAGATGAATTCTGGATTGAATTGAGTTGGCGGATCGATGAGGATGGCTCGCTCGGTATCCGAAAGCATTTCATGTCACCTTATCGAGAAGGGGAGAAGATCACCATTGATGAATACTATCAGTATATCTTTGAAAATACACCCGGACTTCCGGAGGCTGCTCTAAAAGAAGGTATTTCAGAACTCGGATATATGCGAAAATATGGCGCCTTCGAAGTAGAGCACCATACCTACAAAAAGAATGAAAAAGTGGTGGCTGAAAGCGATTTGAAGGATGCAAGGTTAGATGAAAAGACCGGCATATATTCAAAAGAAGGTAAAAATGTTGCCATAAAGATAGATGGTAAACCACGGATCGGATTTCCTACACCTTCTATGAAAAATGAATTCTTTAGTCAAACCATGGTAGATTGGGGATGGCCCGAACATGCAATTCCTACATATATCAAAAGTCATATTCACGAAGAAAATCTCGACAAATCCAAAGGCGAGTATGTGCTTGTTCCAACATTCCGGTTGCCTACACTCATTCACTCCCGATCAGGAAATGCAAAGTGGCTCATGGAAATCGCAAACCGAAACCCGATTTGGATGCATCCTAAAGATGCTGCTAAGTGGAATTTCAAGACAGGAGACATCGTCAAATTGAGTACCGATATCGGCTACTTTATTGATAAAGTCTGGGTGACAGAAGGCATGAAACCAGGGGTTGTGGCTTGTTCCCATCATCTTGGAAGATGGAGAAGAGAACAAGATCAAGGTAATCGATGGGCTACCAATACGGTCAGAATCGAAAATGATGGTAATGGCAAATGGAATATGAACACCAAATCAGGTGTAAAACCATTCAATAGCTCAGATGATGATAGTAAACGAATTTTTTGGGTAGACGGTGGTGTTCATCAGAATATTACGCATGCAGTACATCCGGATCCAATCAGTGGCATGCATTGTTGGCACCAGAGAGTACGAATTGAAAAACCCGGACCTAATGAGAGATACGGAGACATATTCGTAGATACCAACAAGTCAATGGAAAATTATCGCGAATGGCTCAAGATGACCAGACCCGCACCAGGACCTGATGGTCTGAGAAGACCACTTTGGTTCAAGCGGCCATTGAAACCGGCCAAGGAGTTGTATTATCTTCATGAATCTAAATCTGATAATGGCAATGGATCCGTGCGAAGTTCCGAGATGGCAACTCCTGAAAAGCCAATTGAATAATTTGTCCTATGACAGATTTCTAGAGCTTTTCAACAATGACGATAAAGGAATTTGTGTAGATGTTCGGACTCCTCAGGAGTATGATATTTCACATATACAGGGTGCAATTAATTTGAATTATCTCTCAGATAACCTGGCTGATTTACTGGAATCCCTAGATCCATCTAAGCATTATTATATCTATTGTCGCACTGGTAGACGCAGCCTACGGGTGTGTGTTCTGCTGACTAACATGCAATTCAAAAATATTTACAATTTAGATGATGGAATTGCTAAGTACGAAACTATGCCTCTACCTGGGTAACATATTTTTTGTACTCAGGATTGTCATCTCCGCATAAAGAAGATACAGCGTCATAGACAGAAAGGAAAAATCTGGTATAATTCTCCTCTGTTAAGATCTTATTCTTTGTCATTGTATCTCGTACAGGACCTTTTACATTGGAAAAACAAAGCATTATTCCTTTGTCCTTGAGATCGCTATTAAGATCATGTAGCATATGCACCGCCGAAGAATCCAATCCATTGATACTGCTGGCATCGATCAAGATATTCTTCACATTCGGTCGATTTTGAATATTATCAGTAACGATCTTTCTAAAGGCCTCAGAATTTCCAAAATACATCCTGCCGTCAAATCTCAAAATCAGGATATCATCATTGACCTCCAGGTTTTCGAATCTTTCTATATTCCTATACTCCTTGGTTCCAGGCACTCTCCCTAAAATGGCGTAATGCGGATATGAAACTCTAAACACCATCAATCCGATCGATAAGATCACTCCGGTAAGAATTCCGGGCTCAACTCCAAAAAAGAGGGTTGCTAATGCCGTGATCATAAATAAGACAAAATCTTGTCTGTCGTTTTTCCATAAGAACCTGGCCTCTTTTATATCTACTAAACCGGCAACAGCAACAATAATAATTGAAGCCAGAATAGCCGAAGGTAAATTCTTGAAATACGAAGTAAAGAACAGAAGTGTCAAAATCACCAAAGCTGCACTAATTATGGATGCCAAACCTGACTTCGCGCCGGCTTTATCATTAACAGCAGTTCTGGAAAAACCACCTGTAACTGAAAATGACTGAAAGAAGGATCCAAGGACGTTGGCAGCGCCCAAGGCTACTAATTCCTGATTGGCGATGACTTCATAATCTTTGTGTTTTTTCTGAACTGCTTTTGCAACTGCGATGGATTCCAGAAACCCAACAAACGATATGGCAAAAGCTATTGGCAGCAAGGATTCTATTGCTCCCATATCAAAGGAAGGAATGCTAAATGCCGGTAACCCTGAAGGTACTTCTCCAACGATAGCCAATCCCTGCTCTTCTAAATTAAACATTTGAACGGCTACAATACCCAGAATTACAACCAACAGTGGTGCAGGAAATCTGGGTTTCCACTTCTTAAATATCATCAGTAGAACAATAGCACCAATCCCAATCATCAGAGCATATGGTTGCGAATTCCCTATTTCTCCTATTAGTGATGTCAGAGTCTCAATGAAGTCTCCTCTGGGGATTTTAACTCCCAAAAGATGTTTCATCTGTGATATTCCTATGATCAACGCTGCTGCTGAAGTAAATCCTGCTATTACCGGATGTGACAGAAAATTAACGAGAAATCCCAGCCGAAATACGCCCATAGCTAATTGAATTACACCCACCATAAGGGCTAGAAGAATAGCATATTGGATAAACTGAGCGGATCCGATGTCTGCAATGGCTCCTACCCCACTTGCGATAAGTAGGGATACCATTGCAACAGGCCCAACCGCTAGCTGAGGTGATGATCCCAGTAATGCATATATGATCAATGGAATGGTGGCAGCATACAAACCATAGATTGGTGGTAGACCGGCAAGCATGGCATATGCCATACCTTGTGGAATCAGCATTACGCCGACTGTTAAACCTGCACTTAAATCACCAGAGAGATATCCTTTTTGGTAATTCTTGATCCAATCAAAAAATTTGAAATGCTTCATAATTTCCGTGAATTAGTGAGGCAACTTAGAACTTATAGTTCCATAAGCAAAAGCTCCTATAATTGCACTTGCAATGACAAGCAACATCGACCAGATGCCATGTCCTAATAATGTAAACATTGGTCCGGGACATGCACCGGTCATCGCCCAACCCAATCCAAAAATAGTACCTCCTATTATGTATCGATATTTAGCAGATCCGGGTATTTTCCACTTTGGTTCCTCTCCGCTGATTGAGAGAAATCCCGTACGCTGCATAACCTGGTGTATAATGACACCAAGAACCACAGCGGTACCAATGATACCATACATATGAAAGCTTTCAAATCTGAACATCTCCTGAATTCTAAACCAGGAAATGGCTTCTGATTTGGTCATAATAATGCCAAACAGAATTCCAACAAGAAAATATTTAATAAACTTCATGATTTTGCTTTTTGAAAATTTAGAATGACATTATCCAAGGTAGAATTAACCATGCCATGAGCAATCCACCAATAAAAAATCCTATAACCGCGATAAGGGATGAAATCTGAAGATTAGACAATCCACTTATTGCATGACCGGATGTACATCCGCTAGCATAGCGAGTTCCAAATCCAACCATAAAACCGCCAACAACAAGAAGGATTAGGTTTCTAACAGACCAGGGAGTTTCAAATACCTCCGCCGGTACATAGCCATTCCCTTCAGATATACTTGCAGGGTAATCAATTCCAATGGTGGTCATATAATCCCTTGTCGATTGAGCGATATCTACAGGTTCCGGACTTGACAAATAGGTTATAGCAATATAACCTCCTACAACCGCACCCGCGATAAAGACTAGGTTCCACGCTCTTTTTTTCCAGTCCACTTTAAAGAAATCAGATACTTTACCAGCACCTGCTATCGTGCACATGGTCTCGAGATTGGTGGAAACACCAAATCGACCTCCAAACCATAAGAGAAGAAACATCACAAAAACAATCATTGCACCGGACACAGCCCAATGCCATGGTTGAGATAAGAATTCAATCATATTGAAATAATATTATTTAAAATGAGGTATAATCGGGTCAAATATCCCCAAATTCCTTTGATTCTGATGTAACCAGGGTTACTGAAGTCTTAGAATGGTGCCAACCCGGTCAATTCGATTCTGTTTCGGTGCTGAATAAGTTGTTCATCTCTCTCTAATTTTTTCATTAATCTGGAAATGACAACTCTTGAAGAATTGAGATCTCGCGATATCTGAAGATGCGTTATGTTAATCTCTTTGGATTTCATGATCATAGCCTTATCCGACAAATACTTGCTTAACCTTTCTTCCATATTATTGAATGCCAGATTGTCGATAGCTTCGAGCATTTCGTTCAACCTCATATTATAGCTTTCCAGAACAAAATTCCTCCAGGATTCATACTTCACCATCCATTGCTCCATCAACTCAACAGGAACGAACAATACCTCAGTGAATGGCTCTGCGATTGCTCTAATGGTGCTTTTTGCTCTTCTGGAACAACAATTTAAAGTGACAGCACAGGTATCCCCCAATTCCAAATAGTATAGCAACAATTCCCGCCCTTCTTCATCTTCAGTTAAAACCTTTACAGAACCTGTCAAAATCAATGGCATGTGCGTGACCACTTGCCCAATATCCATCAACTCCGTTTCTTTATCGAACTTCTTAGGCTGACCATGATGACACATCTCCTCAATCAATTCCTTTTCAAACAGGAATCCAAATTTTTCCGTTAGACGTTCAACGCAAACAAGTTCACTTGTGGCTATTTTCATACGATCTAAGTTAACGAAAGAGAAGAAAGGGATATAGATTTCTAATGCAGTATCTCGTACAAGGTATGTAGATTCTCGATGTTCTATAATTGGAGCTGCAGTTATTTGATTTCCCAGTTCATGTTTCCAGCAAGTAACTGATCCAAATTGCCCTCACCTTTAACGGATTTTACATCATCAAGTTGAGCAAAAGCCACTTCTTCATAAGTCGGTCGATCAATGGCATAAATAACCCCAAAAGGTCTTGGCAACCCTGAGATCTCAGAAAATCTTGCTAATATATTCGCTTTATGAATATCTCTTTCATCATGAATCCACAGATCATCTTCTGTAAATAAGCCATGCTTAAGATTTACAATTTCGGGTTGCAGACCATTCAATCGAATTCCCATTTCCTGATCTTTTCCAAAAATAAGTGGTTGTCCATGTTCCACAAATAGCGCTCTATCAGCTTTGGTTGCTTTATCCGTAAACTCGAAAAAAGCACCATCATTGAAGATGTTACAATTCTGATATATTTCGAGAAATGCAGCTCCTTTGTGTTTATGTGATCGGTGCAACATCGCTTTGAGATGTTTTGGATCCCTATCCATCGATCGGGCTACATAACTCGCATCACATCCAAGCGCAAATGCAATCGGATTTATTGGATGATCCAAAGATCCGTATGGTGATGATTTTGTCTTTTTGTATTCTTCAGAGGTAGGAGAATACTGTCCTTTAGTCAATCCATAAATCTGATTGTTAAAGAGCATGATATTGACGTTGAAGTTTCGTCTCAATATATGCATCATGTGATTGCCACCGATAGCAAGACCATCGCCATCACCTGTAACCATCCACACGTCCAAATCAGGATTGGCCATTTTTAATCCAGAAACAAAAGCCGGTGCCCGGCCATGAATCGAATGCATGCCATATGTTTCGGTATAATATGGAAATCTTGAGCTGCATCCAATTCCAGAAATAACTACTACTTCATCCTTATCCAGTCCCAATTCTGCAAATACAGATTGTACTTGTTTCAATATAGAATAATCCCCACAACCTGGACACCATCTGACATCTTGATCAGTTGCAAAGTCTTTGGCTTTAAGAGGATTGATCGTCAATGGTTTTGTCATGCTTAATTTGCTTTTAGTACTTGCAGAATTTGAGCCTTTAACTCAGCCTTCGTGATCGGGATCCCTTGAATTTTGTTGTACTGTTCTACTGGTTTCAAATAAGTAGATTTTATTACTTTGGACAGCTGACCATTATTGATCTCTGGAATCAGTATTTTCTTGAAATTATTCAAAATGTCTCCAAGGTTTCGAGGAAAAGGATTAATATATCTGAGCTGTACATGAGCTACTTTATGACCATGAGACACCAAATCTCTGGTTACAGATTCAATAACACCGCAAGTCGACCCCCATCCAAGTACTAACAGATCTCCTTCTTCTGGCCCATTGAGTATTTTCTGTTCCGGAATGTGCTCTGCTATTCTGGCTACCTTTGCCTCGCGGATTTTAACCATGTATTCGTGGTTTGGAGGATCATACGACACTTCACCGGTTTCTGCTTCTTTCTCCAATCCACCTATTCGATGAGCCAAGCCCCTAGTCCCAGGTAAAGCCCACTCTCTAACATGTCTTTCATCTCTTCGATAGGGAAGAAAATGCTCCCCATTACCCGTTCTTTCTTTAGCAAATTTAGCTTCTATGGCAGGAAGGTCTGCTGCTTTAGGGAATTTCCAGGGTTCACTTCCATTAGCTATATAGCCATCACTCAGAAGGATGACGGGCACCATATGTTCAACAGCAATACGGCACGCTTCAATAGCTGTATAAAATGCATCAACGGGTGAACTGATAGAAATCACCGGTAGCGGGCATTCGCCATTTCGACCATACACAGCTTGTAAAAGATCTGATTGTTCGGTTTTAGTAGGAAGACCGGTAGAAGGACCTCCTCTTTGAACGTCAACGATCACTAATGGTAGTTCTAACATCACAGCCAACCCGATACCTTCACCCTTCAGTGCTAACCCAGGTCCGGAGGTGCCGGTCACCGCCAGGTTGCCACCATAAGCTGCGCCTATTGCTGCACATACAGCAGCGATTTCATCTTCGGCCTGATAAGTTTTGACATTGAAATTTTTATGCCTTGCTAATCCATGCAATATATCAGAGGCTGGTGTTATTGGATATGAACCATAAAACAGCGGCAAACCACTCTTCTGAGCGGCAGTCACCAATCCAAGCACCAAAGCCTGATTGCCCATTATGGATCTATATACACCTTTAGCTAATGGAGCGGATTTTACCTCTACCTGGTTACTAAAGGTTTCGGTTGTTTCACCATAGTGATACCCAGCCTTCAACACCATGATATTGGCCTTGAGAATTTCCGGTTTTGATTTAAACTTAGTTTTCAAATACTGAATGGTAGGATCCAAATCTCTGGAATAACGCCAATAAAGAAAGCCAAGGACAAACATATTTTTACATCTGTCCTTTTCCTTTGTTCCCAGACTTGTATCCACCAGACAAGCACGGGTCAACTTTGTTATATCAATTTTGAAAACATCATATCCTTCAAGGGTATCATCTTCCAACGGGCTTTGAGCTCCATCTTCAAATTTTGCGAGTCTCAGATTTTTCTTGTCAAATCCATCCGTATTGGCAATAATAGTCCCACCTTTTTTCAATCGACCCAGGTTAGTCTTTAGTGCTGCTGCATTCATTGCGACCAGAACATCATAGTCATCTCCTGGGGTATATATTATTCTACTGCCAAAATGAAGCTGAAAACCGGAAACTCCAGCAAGGGTTCCAATAGGTGCTCTGATCTCTGCCGGAAAATCTGGAAAAGTAGCCAGGTCCATGCCTTTGATCGCAGTATTTTCAGTAAACAACGTACCTGTAAGCTGCATTCCATCACCGGAATCACCAGCAAATTTGATAGTTATTTCTTCTTTAATAGTGGTCACTCCCATTAATCAGAGCCTATTGACTTATTTATTGAGGGTGCAATAATAAAGCCTATTTCAATCAATAGCCATGCCTTTAAGCCAAATATCTTGAATATGACATTCTTTTGATTTCACTAAATAAATTGTCTATTGAAGAAGTTCCAATTATCAATAAAAAGCTACAAGAACTTCATATCAGGACAAACAAGATTCAAATGTAATAACAACCTGATTTAGGATCGGATCAGATTTTTCGGTAATTATTTTTGTCCATCGATCAATCTGTTTTCTGACCATTTTTCTTTTCCAGGACATATAGTAATAACCGCTGGATTGAAAGATCTCTAATATGGATTCTACATTATATTTTTCATTACACCTTTCATATAATGCAATTTCCAAGGCATAGGCTCTTCCTTCCAAATAGACCCGCCCAGGTGAAGGCCAGGGAAGTCCAAAAAGCAGAAAATACAAAGCTTCATAACCAAGCCACGGAAACAATAATACGCCAATGGCAAAAATCTGTGGTGATAAGTAAAGCAATAAGAACAAAGGTAAGGTCAATCTACGCTGATCCAGCAGGTGAACCATTTCATGAGCAATCGTATAAGCACTATGTCTCTTTTCAAGTGCTTCTGCATTGGGAAAATAAATGGATCTGCCAACGACCGTGGTATAATGACTGAGATAATTAGGAATATACCAGCGTACAAGGAATGCCAAAAGCCTTTGTGAACGAGATTGATTTTTGAATTTGATCTTAAAAGGTATCAATCGTTGAAATGCCGTGATCAGAATTGATGACTTCATTTTTAAGAAGCGTCTTCTTGATATGGGTCATAGGAACCGAAAGTCCAATAATGACCTTCAGGGTCTTGAGCCGTGTACCCTTCACCTCCATAATCCTCTTTTTTAAATGGCAAAAAGATTTCAGCTCCTTTACTCACTGCTACATCATAATGTTCTTTGACATTGTCGATTACGATATATACAGACTGGGTAGTCAGGCCGTCCAATTCAGCAGGTGTTCTCAAAACCTTTCCAAACGGGCGTTCATTGGGACTGCCACACATGATCATACCATTCGAAAATTTCAATTGTGCGTGCTCGATTCTTCCATTATCTCCCGGAACAATCAAGTGCTTTTCAAATCCAAATACATCGCATAGCCAATCAATTGTTTCTGCGGCATTGATATATCGCATCGTTGGAATTATCTTCGAATGACACATTTCAAAAACGGATTAGATGAAAAATCTGCAACTGCAAAGAATTGCACTTGGAATATCCTACATACGAAGATAAAATTTCATAGTCGTCAATGAAAGTCGGAGCAGCAACCCAATCAGATTTGCCACAGATACTGAACCTTCAAAGACAGAATCTGCCTGGCGTCTTATGTCAGGAAGAAATGAATCGTGAAGGTTTTGTCACAGTGGAGCACGATCTAGAAGTCCTCAGTGCAATGAATCTGAAACATCCACATACCGTGGCCAAAGTTGAAGATCAAGTAATTGGGTATGCCCTGGCGATGCACACATCTTTTATGGATCACGTTGATATTTTGAAACCTATGTTTACCAAAATTGAACAAGTGTTGAAATTTATAGATCCGGATGATCCTTTAAACTACATTGTAATGGGTCAGATTTGTATTGCTAAAGGCTATAGAGGCCAGGGATTGTTCACTTTGCTTTATAATGATCTAAAACAACGATTATCGGATCAATATGAGCAAATAATTACAGAAGTAGATATGAAAAATACACGATCGATAGCAGCGCATCATAAGCATGGTTTTGAAATAATTCATACCTATGAGCAAGGTACAATCACCTGGCAACTGCTTTCCTGGAAGTGGCAGTAGGTTGATCAAAATCATCCAAATAAATGACTTGGATCAGAAATCCGATAAGTTATCTATCTTAAGTTTATCGTTCATGAAATCGTATCCAACATGAAAAATATTTTGGTACCCACAGATTTCTCTGAAAACTCAAAGAATGCATTGCAATTTGCAGAAATCCTTGCCAAACAGTTTGATGTCGAAATTGATCTATTACATGTGCATCATCCAAAAATGGCTGAATTAGAAGGTATTACTATCGAAGTTGAAGGCTTTAAATATCTCTCATCGAAGTTGAGAGATATCGCAATGGAGTCAGATTATTTTGCCAAAATCAACAGGAGAATAGAAGAGGGTTTTGCCAGCGATATCATTCTCTCAAACTCCAATGAGTATAGTTATATCGTAATAGGAAGTACTGGTAATAATCCTGCAAAAAAATGGTTGGGATCTGTTACCCTTGTGATCGGGAAAAAAGCAAAATGTCCTGTAATCATAATCCCTCCTGACTTCGAACCAAAACCATTCAAAAAACTGGGATATGCCTATGATCAATCCATTGATGATGCATATCAAATAGAAAGTTTACTGAAGTCTGAAGCAATTGATGTCCTCCCCTTTCATATCCAGCAACAAAACGGGGGAGATCCGAGGAAAGAAAAAACAGACAACCCCATAGGTATCGGCGCAGATCACTATATAATTCATGCAACTTCTATCGAGGAAGGAATGAATGCAGCCTTTGACATGCTAGATCTTGATGTCATCGCTATGGAAAGACAGCGCAGATCTATTCTATCGAGATTACTTTTTGGAAGTCCTACGATCGAAGCCATGACCAAGGTGCATGCACCTTTGATCATTTTGCATGATTGAATAATATCATTTCCCGATTATTCTCTCCTTATGGTCGAATCGTTTTTTCCTTTTTGGGGATTATCAAAATGGGCAAATTCTTTTCTGCATACATAGAATTGAACCCTCCAACTTCTTCAATGATAATTCTCTCCATATCTGCTTTTAATTCAACCCACGATTGAAGCGTTTCCGCCAACCTTATTTTTGCCCCGGAAGTAGGTCTGGGATCATGTGCATCAAGGACATTCTTAATTATCAGCAGTTCTGAATTAAGTTGATTTTTAAAGTTTATCACATCCTGGAAAGTTTTTGAATCCGGTTGTATCAGATTCTTTTCCCATTCCGAAATTGATTTTTGGACTTGTTCTCCTTTTTCAACCAATTCATCCAATCCTTCCATTTGTTTCAGAAGGTCCATTCTTGATTTCAATTGGGTTTTTACTGTTCGCAATCTATTTACCGACTCATGTATATCCCTTACAGCATCTTCCACCTGGCTTAGCATGACCTGTTGCTGTTCATAATCCTTTGCTGCTAATCCTAATCGAGGATCAGGTAAAACTTTGCATTCAGATTCGGCTACCTTATCGCCAGATGTCAATCGTAAGGTATATGTACCAGGTGCAACAGTAC
>JAHHJQ010000319.1 GCA_018680005.1 Bacteroidia bacterium
ATGTTCATTGGTGCGGAATTTGGTCTGTTTGTCAGTTTCAATGGCGGTCAGGCCTGGCAAAAATGGGAAGTCGAACTACCAAACACCCCAATCACGGATCTTGTCATACATCCAAGGGATTACGATCTTGTTATCGGAACATTTGGAAGGTCATTCTATATTCTGGATGACATACGACCGCTTAGAGCATTGGCGTCAGCATCCGGTCCGACGATAGTGAATAAAGACATACATGTTTTTGATATTCCCGACACTTACTTATGGATGATAGGTGAATCTATTGGGTACAGATTTGGCAAAGTCGGGGATTCCTACTTTAATGGCGACAATCGACCTACAGGAGCATTGATCAGTTATCATGCTTCGAAGGAAGGTGAGGCACGTTTTGATATCACAGATATTAGCGGAGATACGATTCGGACCTTTTATCGCAAAGCAAAGACTGGAGTCAACAGACACGATTGGAATCTACGGTCTGATGCGATGAGGGCTCCAAATCAAGCAAAACCGAGAAAGGAATCCCGGCCGGGTTTCTTTGTTGCTCCCGGTGAATATACATGTCACGTATCCATAGGCAAACAATCTGCATCCGCAATAGTCAATGTCATGGCGGATCCAAGAATGCCCAAGGTTCCCAATGATCAGATCAAGGAAAAAGTAGAATTGCAAAATAATTTCAATGCGATTGTTCAAAAAGCTACAGTCGCCATGGATGAAGTCCGATCTCTTCAAGAATCTTTAGAGATAATTGAAAAAATATTGGATAAGGAAAACACTGAAGATGAGACACTCACATCAGAAATAGAAAACACCAAAAAGGCGCTCAAAAAGATGCATGAAAGAATGCTGGGTGAAGAAAAACAAGGTATCTATCGAATGCCCGATGTACTTACCAGCATGATTCGTAATTCACAATATTTACTTGATTTTGTTTTAGCACCTGCTAATGCCAATCAACAAAATATGCTGAGACTAACTTCTGTTGCTGTTGATACATTTATTACGGATTTGGCTAACTTAAAAAAGCAGGAAATGCAGTCAATAATGGATTATTGCTCTTCAAAAAATCTTCAACTATTTTAAATTCTCTTCTATATGAAATATCTATTCATAGTTTTTCTTCTTGGATCTATTACTCTTTCGGTCTCATGTCAAGATACTATTGCCCAACCAACCTGGGATGATATTGAATGGATATCAGGTGATTGGATCGGCGATGGTTTTGGAGGCACTTCTTATGAACACTGGTCCAAGCCCATAGCAGATATAATGACAGGAACATATCGGCACGTCAGTGACGGAAAAAATAACTTCTTTGAATTCTTTACCATTTCCAAAAGACAAGATGGAAGCTTTGTCCTTATGCTCAGACATTTCAATCCGGATATGAATGCATGGGAGGACAAAGAAGGACAACTCGTCTGGGAATTTAATGGTAAAACAGATGACTCTATCACATTTGGTCCCTGCACGTATAAAAGAGTAGGAGAAGATAAGATGGAAATTGAGTTGATAATGCAACGGAATGGAAAGAAGGATACCGAAATATTCAACTTTAAACGCATATGAACCAGATGTAGTTAAACCTTACTTACCGAAAAGAGTCCAAAGAGGGTAACACATCTGTTCATCGAATATCTTCCAATGAAGAAGCTTACAATATTACTCGTATTTCTGATTCCGTCATTCTTACAGGCTCAGACCAGCGGAAAAGTAGAATACAATCAGACCATTCAGATTACCCCTCCTCCTAACATGCCCAAGGAATGGGCGGATCGGATGCCCAAAGAACGTTCAATTGTCAAAGAACTCTATTTTAATCAAACCATTTCAACGTATAAAAATGGTGAGATGAAGAGACAAGGAGAAGGACAGGTAGACGGAGGTGGAAGAGGTCGCTTTCGAATGCGAATGATGGGTGGTGGTTCGTTTAACCCAAATGCAATCACCTATAAAAACCTCTCGTCCAACATGGCAGTTGATAACAGGGATATTATGGGCAAAGCCTTTATTATAGAAACTGAAATCGAAAAGACCAAGTGGAAAATGACGGGCCAAAAGAAAGAGATCCTGGGATATATGGCCATGGAGGCAACCACAATTGAAAATGACTCCATCCCTGTCAAAGCTTACTTCACTCCTCAAATACCTGTCCCTAATGGTCCTGCTATGTACCAAGGATTGCCAGGACTTATTCTGGAGATTGACCGGAATAATGGAGAAAGTGTGATCACCGCTACAAGTATAGAATTAGGTGAAATTACTGACGCAAGCCTTGAAAAACCTACTACCGGTAAAAAGGTGACTCAGGAAGAGTTTGAAGCGATCCGTAAGAAGAAGATGCAGGAAATGCGTGAGCAGCGAGGGGATCGCGGTACGAGAACAAGATCAGGCGAATAGGCCAATAACTTCCTTTTTTAGAATTTCCAAAATTAACTTCCAATGGTTAAGAAGATCGTCCTTTTCGTTGTGCTATTGACCACGATAACCTCCCTATCTGCACAAAAATATACGGTCGAAGGCATACTTAGAGATAGTACCGGTAATGGAATAGAAGTAGCTTCTGTTGTACTTCTGAATGCGGCAGATTCAGTAATGGCTGGATTTTCTATCACTAACCCAAAAGGGCGATTCAAGATAGATGATCTTGTTGCCGGTTCATATCTATTATCTGCAACTTACTTAGGCTATCAAGATCACAACCAACAAGTGGTCGTAGAAGGAATTGAGAAGACGATTGATTTGGGTGTTATCGAAATGCTTACGGAATCGACATTTCTCTCTGAAGTCAATGTTACTGATACCTATATTCCCATAAAAATCAAGAAAGATACCGTAGAATATAATGCTGAAGCCTTTAAAACACAGGCTCAGGACAATGTTGAAGAACTGCTTAAAAAATTACCCGGAGTCGAAGTAGACGATGATGGCACAATAACCGCCCACGGTGAAGAGGTAGAAAAAATCACTGTTGATGGCAAGGAATTCTTTACCAATGATCCAACTATAGCAACTAAGAACTTACCGGCAGAGGCTGTCGAAAAGCTACAGGTATTTGATGAATCATCAGATATGGCTGCTTTTACCGGAATTGACGATGGTGAAAGAACGAAAACGATCAACCTGGTACTCAAGGAAGGTCAGAAAGCAGGATACTTCGGAAAGGCAGAGTTGGGGTATGGCAACGAGGACCGTTATTCCGGAAACTTTAATATCAACAGATTTACCTCAAACACCCAGTTGTCGCTCATCGGCATGTCCAATAATGTCAATGTCCAGGGTTTTTCATTCCGCGACTATATTGACTTCATGGGAGGACTCGGAAATTTTATGTCTGGAGGTGGAGGCAGAGGCCAGGCTCAATCGACCGGAATTCCACTAACTCGAGGTGGATTGGGCGATGGTATTGTAAATACAGACGCCGGAGGTATCAATTTTAGTTGGGATCTCAGCAAAAAAGTAGAAACCAGTACATCATATTTCTATACCAGCATCGAGAATATAATTGATCAGGAAATATTCAGACAGAACCTGCTCGCTAACGCAGGGTACACAACAGAACAAGATGCCATGATGAATAATCTGAGTACCGGTCATAATCTAAATACAACCGTAAGAGCCAACATGGACTCTTCGCAAAGAATCGTTGCCCGAATATCGGCTTCATTTGGAGATGGTTCATCAGAAAGCAGTAGTCAGACATTTAATTTCACTGACTCTCGGATATTGACTAGTCAGGGTATTCAAAGTAATATGTCATCGGGAGATAATCTTAGACTAAATGCGAACGTAACATATCTCAAAAGGCTGTCGACAAAAGGCAGATACATTACTACCAATCTTCGCCTGGGATTTCTGAACAATGACAGAACAGGTTTTGTAGACAATCAAAATCTATTCATGGACAATGGATTCAGGGAGACGGTGGATGTGCTTCAGTCCCAATTACAAAATGATGACCAATTTGACTATTTGGTAAAAGTCAGTTTTACGGAACCATTAGGTGGTCGTAAATATTTCGAAGCGAACATATCACGGCAAAACTTCAATAACGATTTTGTCAAGGATTTTTATGATCTCTACCCTGATCAGCAACCGGACGAAGTATTGAACGAAATGCTTAGCAATGCCTACAAAAGAGACTTCACCTATAATAGTGCAGGTTTCAATTTCAAATTGAACACAAATAAATCTAGTTTAACCGTAGGAGCAAATTTGCAGCAATCTCTACTCAACGGGGAACTTCAGGAAAATCCTATTCCTATAGAGAAGGATTACCTAAGTATCCTTCCGAAACTGAGTTACGTCTATGATATCAACGCAACATCCAGTCTTCAGGTTAATTACTCAACCAGGATTGGCGAACCCTCACTTGAACAACTTCAACCAATTGTTGATAATTCAGACCCATTAAATATTTATGTTGGTAATCCGGATCTTGAGACGCAATATACGCACAACGTGAGAGTTAATTATCGTTCATTCTCTCAGTTTTCTAACGTTGGTTTTTTTGGAAATGTCAATTTCAGATACACCGATAATAGTATAACCAATGAGCGGATGGTTGATGAATTTTTCGTAACCACTACCCAACCGATTAATACGGATTATGCTACTAATATGAGCGTTTATTTCAATTTTAATGCTCCTTTGAAATTCATAAAACACAGGATCAGTATTAGTAATCGATTTTCAACAAACGCCAATTTCCTTTTTGTTAATAATTTGGAAAATAAGACAAACAGAATTAATAATTCGGTTACACTTTCCTTCGACAATTGGAAAAAGGACTTTATTGATTTCAGAATTGGTACGCGAATCGGATACAGCAGTACCAAATATTCAGAAAGCACTGATTTGAATCAAAATTATATCGACTATCAATACTTCACAGAGATAGACCTTGACTTCAAGAAAGACTGGACATTTACGACCAATTTCAGATATACGACCTATTCGGATGAAGATTTTGGTGAGCAGATTTCCTTACCCATCTGGAGAGCCTCCATCTCAAAAGTTTTTGCTAAGTCCAAAAAGTGGAGAGCTGAATTAGGTGTCTTCGATATACTGGATCAAAACAAGAATATCAATAGAACATCTAATATAAACTTTATCCAGGATGAAAGAATCGTGTCTATCGGAAGGTATTTTATGGTCACTTTAGGTTATTCTTTTTCCGGATTTAGTCAAAGCTCAGATTGGGGACGTGGTAGAGGTCGCGGTCATTAACGAGTCAATTGCAACCCTTTTATATCCATTTGGTCTTTAATACCAAATAACCTCAAGCATGAAAAATTTAACCTCTACTCTACTCTTCTTATTTGGAATTTCCTTAGCACATGGCCAAGAATCAGATAAACTAAAGCCCTTCACCAAAATTATTGCCGGACCGCATATTGCCCTAACACTAGAAAATGGTCCCGATGAACGTATTCAAATCAAAAGCAATGGTCTGGAAGAAGACAAGATCATATACTTCGTAAAAGGGGATAAGCTACACATCCACTTAAGAGATGCTAGAAATTTTGAAAAACAAAGAAAAGTCAGAAGAGGAAGTGGAAAATGGAAGACCGGCATGTACAATGATATTGTAGTGCATGCTCACGTCACCTATCGCAATTTGGAAAAACTCGTCACTAAAGGTGAACAGGATATTACCGTCAATGGATCTATACAAGGAAAACGATTCAAGTATAAATCTTTTGGCGATCAGGATGTCGAATTCGCAAATCTGGAAACGAATATATTTCGCGCAAAGCTATATGGAACAACGAATCTAAAGATCAAAAAAGGAAAGACAGAATACCAGAGATACAAGCTATATGGAGAGCACGATATCGATGTACAAAATGTAAATGCCAAAAAGGTTAGCGCTGCAAGTTTTGGAGATCTCGACCTTGAAGTAAACTCAGATCTTGTATTATTGACTTCATTTGGTACTGCCCGAATCGATAGCCGCAAGCCTGCGGTTATACGTAAAGGAATCGTTATTGGCGAAACTTCAATCAATTAAGGTACGAAGCCATATTTAGTCGAGAATTCTCGATTCTTCGCATATTCTATTTGAGAAATTCGAGGTATAATCCCTATTATGCCCTATGCTCAACTGGCTATTTCAAATTATCAAAATACTTCTTCTTTTGATCTTACCTTTTATCATTTTGATAAGAGGAGCGGTCTACTTCTATTTGGCCCATGATTTGCCGACATGGATGGCTCTGATCGGGGGAATAGGTGGTACAATCCTCATTCTCGTACTCTATTTCAGTTTCTTTTATGGTCGTATAACCGGTAAGATTGGTAATCTTGGTTCTTTTAAACGCAGATCTTACCTTGCTGCAATTTTGGTGGCAGGATATTGCATTCATGGTTTGTTGTTCTTTTCAAGTTCTAATGCTAAGTCAGCAGATGTCCGGGCAGGATTCAACAAGGTTCACCCGATACTAAGATTGGGAGCTAGTACCCTGGTTCATTTGGATCGCGATCTACTCATCACCGATACGGATCGGGTTCCTGAGGATTACAGAAAAATGGGTCTACCGACCAAAAGACATTCTTTACATTATCAACAATCCAATGGTTTTGTACATGCGATCGATATCCGTACAAAGGGACACAGTGAAACCAGAAACTTCTTTCTAAAGACCTATTTTCAAATGATGGGATTTAATACCCTAAGACATGTTGGAACTGATGATCATCTTCATGTTTCGTTGAAAAGTAAAGACCTTCCCGGCTCGATATGAACAAATCCAAAACCTTTAGGAATCTTCATGGTTGTAGTTCCTGAAAGAAATATCGATCTTCATTCTCGAAAAATAACCACTCTAAGCCCAGTGATCCTCAATTTTTTAAGTTCAATTAAAGACCTTCGGTTGATCAACATTCTTATGAGAAGGAAATTGCTTCTCATATTTGGGCTCATAGTTTTTGGTTTGACGACTCATGCACAGAACAGTGCATTGGAACTTGGATTTGATAACGATTATCTGACAGATCGATATTATACCGCCGGGTTTCAGATCAGCTTCGTCAGAGGTGTTAAGCAATCTAATTGGATGAACAGCTTCCTGGCACATCCAAATAAACCTACCTTTTCCACTAATTATTCTTTGGACTATGGTTTTCAAATATATACCCCTTTTGATCACGAAGAAGAAGACCTGATCAATGAGCAACATGACCGACCATTTGCAGGCTGGCAATACCTGTCAATGAATTTGGATCGATTCATAGGAAAAGGCAGAGTCAATCAATATCACCTTACCCTGGGTGTGGTAGGCCCGGATTCCGGAATGGGAAATTTGCAGAAATCATTTCATGATCTGGTTGATTTCAAATATCCATATGGCTGGGAAAATCAAATAGTTAATGAATTCGTAATCAATATTGGTTATTCATGGACTAAGGAATGGATCTTCATGGAGGAAATTGGACTAGGTATCAATACAAATATTGAACTTGGAACAGGATCCAACAGAATGGGGCAAGGATTTCATGTTCGAATAGGAAAAATAAATCCATTGCAAGAGTCCGGATTTTTGAGTCCCCGAACTGTGCTTGATAAGGTTGACCAAAAAGAATCCTACTTCCTTGCAGGGGTATCGTTGGATTATGTAGCTAGTAATATCTTTTTGGAAGGATCCCTATTTGATAATCGAAGCCCATTCACTGTAGATGCCAAGCCATTTGTCTGGGAATCCTTCTTTGGATTAATGTTTAGCTCCAGCAAATCAAATTTTTCCCTCACCACACATGTAAGAGGTCCTGAAGTAGAAGTATCCAAAGCCCACATATACTTCAAAGCGAAGTACGGCTTCTCTATTTGATATGATTTTTAATTGATATTATCGGTTATCTCTATTTTCATTGTCAATAACTCATGCTTATTGATTACCTTATCACGAGTTAAATTAAATGACAAATAGCGTTATGAAAACAGTTAGATCCTTACTACTCCTTATCACAATTATTTTGACATCAATCGCATCATTCGGTCAGACTAGTCTGAATTATCAACTACCGCATGAAGACATTTTAAAGTTGATTGATGCCCCATTACCGCCATCTGTTCAGATGAATACAGAGGGGACACATGCCCTTCTATTATATAGAAAAGCCTACAAGGATATTGAAGAGCTTTCTGAGCCTGAAATGCGTTTGGCAGGATTAAGAATCAATCCAAAAACGAATATTTCAAGTCGGGCAAGATATTACTATGACTTAAAGGTTCTGGATACCAAGTCCAAAATGACATATGCCGTGGATGGTTTACCCGAAAACCCAAAGATCACCAATGTATCATGGAGTCATGGCGAATCCAAAGTGGCTTTTACAAATACGGAATCCGATGGAGTTGCACTCTGGGTACTGGATATGAAATCCAGAGCTGTAAATAAAATAACCGATCCTGATCTTAATGCCAACATGGGCTCTCCCATCCGATGGTTTAAGGACGATCAGGCGATATTGGTAAAAGTATTACCAGAAGATCGCCCTGCACTAATTAATTCCGCGATTGCTGTTCCATCAGGACCTACGATCACTGAAAGTGACGGTCGTAAAGCGCAAAATCGTACTTATCAGGACCTGCTCAAAAACCCTAATGACGAAAAGAACTTTGAGACACTGGCTACTGCCAAATTGATGAAAGTATCTCTGGATGGGGCTTCCACAGAATGGATGTCAGCTGATATGTACCGATCAATTTCATTGTCTCCTGATGGAGAAAAAATGCTAATACAAACCCTGGACAGGCCTTTTTCATATCTCGTTCCATACTATAGATTTCCAACCAGTACCGATATATATGATATCCAGGGGTCTCTGGTCAGTAATGTGCAAAAAATGCCATTGATCGAAGATTTGCCAAGTGGATTTGGATCAACGCATACCTTAGAGAGAAACTATTCATGGAGAGCCGACAAACCAGCTACATTGACATGGGTTCGGGCTTTGGATGGTGGTGATCCTTCTGCTAAAGTAGAATACCGGGATGCCTTGTATGAGCAAGAATCTCCGTATACCGGTGAACCTAAGATGTTAACGAAAATGGTTAATCGATATCGATATACTCAGTGGGGTAACAATAATCTGGCTATCGTACATGACCAATGGTTCAAGAATCGGAATACAAAAGCATATGCGATCAATCCATCTAATCCAAATCAGGCGTCCAAAATCTTGTGGGATCGGAATAGCCAGGACAACTACAACAATCCAGGCTCGATTATGACCGAGGAGAATGAATATGGACGTAATTGTATAGTCATTGATAATGGTAATATCTATCTCACTGGGCGTGGATATAGCGATGAAGGCATACATCCTTTTGTCGATAAGATGAATATCTACACAGGTTCAAAACAACGACTGTATCAAGCTGAAAAAAATAATAAGCTTGAAAATATTCGAAGTAATATGGAAATACGTAAGGGGATCATCCTGACCAGTCTAGAATCCAAAAAGGATTATCCTAACTATTACTTCAGAAATATCAATACCGGACAACTCACACCAATTACAAGTTTTGAAAATCCTTTTGCTGTGATTCAGGACATTCACAAGGAAATCATCACTTACAAAAGAGATGATGGTGTAGAGCTTTCGGGTACACTTTATTTACCTGCCGGATATGATATGGATAAGAAAGAGAAACTCCCAATGATATTATGGGCTTACCCACGAGAGTATAAGGACAAATCAAGTGCAGGTCAGATCACGAGTTCTGAAAATCAGTTCACACGACCAAGTTATGGTTCACCAATATTTTGGGTTACCAGGGGCTTCGCCGTCTTGGATCGTGCAGCATTTCCAATTATTGGCGAAGGAGATGAAGAGCCAAATGACAGTTTCGTCAAACAACTAGTAGCCAACGGTAAGTCCGCGATAGATGCAGTCGATGCATTGGGGTATATCGATCGCAACAGAGTCGGAGTAGGTGGACATAGCTATGGCGCCTTCATGACCGCCAACTTACTTTCTCACTCCAATCTTTTTGCGGCTGGTATAGCTCGCAGTGGTGCATACAATAGGACATTGACGCCATTTGGGTTTCAACGAGAAGAACGATTCTATTGGGAAGCACCAGAAATTTATTATGCCATGTCGCCTTTTATGCATGCAGACAAAATGAAAACACCGTTGTTGCTGATACATGGTGAAGCAGATAATAATTCAGGTACTTATCCAATGCAAAGCATCCGTTATTTCAATGCTTTAAAAGGTCTTGGAGCAACTGCCCGATTGGTAATGTTACCCAAAGAGTCACACGGATATTCAGCACGCGAATCCATACTGCATATGTTGTACGAACAAGACAGCTGGCTGGAGAAACACGTTAAGAATAGAAAAGAAACAAAAGTTTCAACTCCATAGACCAATTATAGTCTGGAGATGTTAATTAGATAAAGAACAAAAACTTCAATCATGAAGTACATCATAATATCACTGCTTCTATTAACCTGTGGTATGAGTAACGTCAATGCACAAACCGCCTCATGGATCGGTACCTATAATGAAGCCGAAAATATAGCACAGAAGGAAGGTCAGTTGATCTTTCTGTATTTCTGGTCTCCTTCAAGCGAGCAGTGCAGAAGAATGGATATTGAGGTTTTCGCTAAATCCGAAACCCAGGCTCTACTCAACAAATTTGTACCGACAAGGATAAATTTTACACTGGAGCGGGATATTGCTAGTCGATTTGGAGTGATGGCAATACCAACTGTGGTGATGGTAGATGCCTATGGCGTTGTGATGGAAAGACTGTCAGGTGTCAAGACTAATGCTACCGTCAACCCTAATCAACCAAGTCAATTGCTTCCGGATCAACTACAAGCATTGACGCCAGGGCAAATAGAGAAAATGTTGGATAAATATCCCAGAGATGTCAAATTAATAACAAATGCAATAGCAAAACTTGAAACCAAAAACAAAGATGCAACAGTGGTGGGTAACGTTGTTGAAGCATATCAACTTACCTCGGTACAGGCCCAACAATATGCAAAGACCAACTTCCTGGCAGAAAGTAAGCGCTACCTTAATAGGATGAAAAAGATCCTTAAAAAATCCGGAAGCAAGACTCAGAAGCAACGTTTCGAACTTTTAGGATTGACTCAAGAAGTCTACAGAGAAAAACCTCAAAAAGCAGTAGATAAATTATTGGCATATATACAACAAACTGAATTGAAAGATGCACATAAGGCATGGGCGCATTTCAGTCTATACAATGCCTATGTCACCTTAAAGCAAAAACGAAAATCCAACGAGCACCTGGAAAAGCTGAAGTCGTGCGAGAATTCAGATATGTATGTGAAGGTGATCGGTTAAATTTCCAATACCTGATAATCTTCTTTTTGTTAATAAAGAATTTAATATTGAGTCTTTAAAGAAGTATAGTTTTCTCTAACTTCATGGGAATTTCGTAACACTAAATTTCCCTAATGAGAAGACTATACATCATGCTTGCAGTGCTCTTCACTGCACTTGCCTTTCCAACCTTTGGACAAAAAATCGATTGGAAGAAAATAGAAGGTGTCAAAGCCAGAAGTATCGGTCCGGCCGGTATGTCAGGAAGAATCACGGCTATCGATGTCGACCTGAGCAATGA
>JAHHJQ010000322.1 GCA_018680005.1 Bacteroidia bacterium
GTCAAGGACTACACCATCACCATAGCACCATTCCAAAGGAATTTCGTCAATTGTCTTTGCTTTTTTCCCATTGACCGTAGGTGAATAATGCCATGGTGCATCAATGTGCGTGGTGGAGTGAACACCCATTTTTTTTATGGTGTCATCGGCCCATCCCGTGAATCCAGGTGGAAATAATTTCTTAGGCAATCCAAGAAAGAAACGAATCAACCAAGATGCCTTCTTGTGTGGCTTGTGTTTGACCTTCACCCTCATGAAGAAAGGATCATAAGGATTATACTGTATGGGCTTCGATAGATCGACGATTCTGGTCATTATGGATGGCTTTGGCTCAGGCGCAAAATATGAAATCTGTTAAATACGTTCGATTCATCCGCCATAGAAGTTACTATATCGACTAATTTTTGAAAGCGCGATTTTCTAATACATATTCAAACTGTCTATCATTTTATATCCTGCTAAATAATTAGATCCATGTCCACATTAAAGAACTTCCTTCTACAGTGCTCAGGTGTTGATTTACCTACGCTTGAAAAATGCCCTTCTGACGAGAATAAATATGTTGGCATAGGAGCCACTATAATGTTCACAGCTATCCTGGCTTTCTTTTCAGGAGCCTATGCACTTTATACCGTATTTGACAGTGTCATAGCAGCAGTACTTTTTGGAATGGTCTGGGGATTGATGATTTTCAATCTGGATCGATATATCGTTGGAAGTATGAAGAAATATGGCAATGGATGGAGTGATTTCGGAGTTGCGCTTCCAAGGATCATCATGGCGATTTTACTAGCCATTGTGATTTCTAAACCATTGGAGCTGAAGGTCTTCGAAAAAGAAATCAATGCCGAATTGCTGGTCATGGAACAAGAAGTGTTCAAAACTCAGGAGGATCGTGTAATGTCAAGGTATCAGCCCATGATCGAACAGCATCAATCCGAAGTCGCCGCGCTTCAGATAGAAATTGATGAAAAGATTAAGACCAGAGACCAGCTGGAAATGATGGCGATCCAGGAAGCTGACGGAACAGGTGGATCCATGCAGCGTAATCTTGGTCCAATCTATCGCGCTAAAAAGCAGGAAGCAGATCAGGCTAATACTGAATTGGAAGGGCTGGTATCGCTCAGTCAACCAATGATTGAAAGCAAAATGAAGGAAGTAGAATCACTTCGTGCTGCGATGAAAGATGATATCGCCAACCTTGAGAGAACCGCATATGGAGGGATGGCTGCCAGAATGGATGCCCTGAGTCGTCTTTAGAAACAAAGTGAAGCCATTGCTTTTGCCAGCATCTTCATCATGTTATTATTCATTGCAATTGAAACGGCGCCGATATTTGTCAAATTGATCGCTCATCGCAGCCCCTATGATTTCTTGCTTGATGAAAAAGAACATGTTTTCGCTATGGCCAATAAAGAGCAAAAAACTATCCTCAGCAATGCTGTTCAGAATACCATCCACTACGAGACAAGTGTCAAAACGCATAAAAACAATGCGCGCGTGACCGCTGAAAAAGCGGAAGTGGATGCTGCATTGGCACAAAGACTGGAGGAACTGAAAAATTCTACTGTTCCATGGGATAAAGTAGTGACCTCGTCATAGTCAAACTCCCATTCCAAATGATAATCGGTGGCCGGTGTTGTCCAGGATATCAAAATCCCGCATGCCATAGTCCCAGGTTTTCGGTGGATTTTGAATAGCAACTTGCATTGTGATCAAGCTCTTGTATACAGAATCGACATCATGCACAAAGATGTAGATGATTGTTTGATCCCGAAGTTGGACCGGCTCGTCCATCTTGGAAAGGTGAATATTAATTTTGTCATTAAAATTCAGAACAGCGTATGTCGCTGGTTCTTCCCATTCAAATGTACATTGGAACCCTAATTTTCCAACATAGAAATCAATAGAATCCCGGATATCATTGACAGGTATGATCGTCGCTGCATGGCTATACATAGATGATTGGTTATTTTAGAGACCAATCATAAATATAGCTTTGATGAAATCGAAATACACACTGCTGATAGGAATATTACTGCTCTTCATTCAATGTCGTCAGACCGCGCCATTCCAAAACATTTCTTTACCAGGATTAACTGCACCCGTTGAAATCCTTGTAGATCGATATGGCATCCCACATATATATGCAGATACAGAAGAGGACTTGTTCTTCGCACAAGGATATTATGCTTGTATGGATCGATTATTCCAATTTGAGGTTTGGCGCATGCAAGCAACTGGAACAGTGGCCAAAGTACTTGGCGAAAGAGAATTGCAAAGGGACATCGGAACAAGATTGTTCAAGTTTAGGGGAGATATGGATGCAGAGATGAATCATTATCATCCCAAAGGGAAGTTGATCATTGAATCCTATGTAAGCGGCGTGAATGCCTATATCGACAGGGTACTAGCGAATACTTCACTCTTGCCACCTGAGTTTCGGTTATTAGATATCCTTCCCGAACATTGGACTCCGGAGGTAGTTATATCAAGGCACCAGGGATTATTGGGCAATATTGGCCAGGAGTTAACTACAGGTAGAATGGTGGCAACGATAGGAGAAGAAGCAACAAAAAGGTTGAATTGGTTTCATCCCAATGATCCTGATTTGACGCTAGACAGAAGATTGACAAAGGAAGTCCTGGATCAGGATATTCTAGGCATATACAATGCATTCCGAAGACCTGTTCGATTTGAGCCGGAAGATGTCAAAGGATCCATCGGAGACTTGTCATCTTCAATGGATCTTTACAATGACCTGGTTGAAGATCCATCGGAAATAGGATCCAATAACTGGACGGTAAGTGGTCAAAGGATGGCCAGTGGTCATGCTGTCATGGCCAATGATCCGCATCGCAGAATTGCTGTTCCTTCACTGCGTTATATGGCTCATTTGGTAGGCCCGGGATGGAATGTGATAGGAGGTGGGGAACCCGAGATTCCTGGTATTTCGATCGGACACAATGGAATAGGAGCATGGGGCTTGACTGTCCATCGTACTGATGCTGAAGATCTCTATTTCTATGAAACCAATCCAAGCAACCCCAATCAATACAGGCATAATGGTGAGTGGGTAGAAATGAAAATCATCAATGAATCGATACCCGTAAAGGGACAGGAAGACCACATAGCTGAATTGAAGTATACGATTCATGGACCTGTCGTTTTTGAAGATTCAAAGAAAAACCTCGCATTTGCTGTTCGATGTGGGTGGCTGGAGATTGGTGGAGCGCCTTATTTAGCTAGTCTTAGAA
>JAHHJQ010000329.1 GCA_018680005.1 Bacteroidia bacterium
ATATATGGGTTGGCAGGAAGGGACAAGAGACTGGATTAAACCGTTCGGTACCATATTCATCAATCTTCTAAAGCTTATCGCAGTTCCTTTGATTGTTGCTTCACTAATCAAAGGCATAACCGGAATGAAAAATATAGCCCAATTGTCGCGGATGGGGCTTAAAACTCTTGGATTATATATTGTTTCCACAGTTCTGGCTGTAACTATCGGGCTAACTATGGTGAATACATTCCAACCTGGAATTGGGGTTTCAGAGGACACTCGCAATGATTTGATTACAGCTTATGGAGGGGACGCAGATGAGAAAATTGAAATGGCTATGGAGCAAAAGGATGCTGGTCCACTTCAATTTTTTGTGGATCTGGTTCCTGACAATATTATTGGAGCCTCTTCCAATAACAGGAACATGTTGCAGGTCATATTTTTCGTAATACTGTTTTCAATCGGTATTATCCTGATTCCTCCCAGCCAGGCAGAACCATTAGTTAAGTTTTTTGATGGCTTCAATGAGGTTATTTTAAAGATTATAGATATCATAATGCTCACGGCACCATATGGTGTTTTTGCATTGATGGCTGCATTGATTGTTGATGCGCCAAGTGCGGATATATTTATTGCTTTGGGTAAATATGCTATTACTCTTGTCATTGGTCTCTTCCTAATGATCGTAATTTACTTTGTAGTTGTAGGTTTAGTCATCAAGAAGAACCCAAAAGAGTTTTTTAATGGTATTAGTCCTGCACAGTTGGTTGCGTTCTCAACAAGTTCCAGTGCGGCTACATTACCTGTGACTATGGAACGTGTAGAAGAACATCTGGGCGTCGACCAGGAAGTGAGCAGTTTTGTCCTCCCGATTGGAGCAACCGTCAATATGGATGGTACCAGTCTTTATCAGGGTGTTGCCGCTGTGTTTATTGCTCAGGTTTTCGGAGTTGATTTATCCTTGATGGATCAACTTACCATCATTCTTACGGCAACTTTGGCATCAATCGGATCTGCGGCCGTACCCAGTGCTGGGATCATAATGTTGGTCATAGTTCTGGAAGCGATCAGCGTCCCAGCTGCCGGAATTGCCTTGATTTTTGCACCAGACAGACCGTTGGATATGTTGCGGACTGTAGTCAACGTCACCGGCGATGCGACAGTCTCTATGCTAGTTGCAAAGTCCGAAGATAAACTAGGAACACCGCTTTCAAGAGAATGGGATGATTATTACGAGCCTGAGGCTGACGAATAGGATACGACGCAGACTTTCGATATAGTACATAAAAGTTCGCTGCAGAAAGCAACAGCCCTCTACCACTTTGCGTAGATTAATCGTAACAAAATTTCGTACTATGTCCGATAATATACTTGGAATCGGCTCCCGTGTGGATCATCCAGCTTATGGTGAAGGTGCCATCATCAGACTTCACAAAATGGCCTATGATGTATGTTTTATGACTTACGGTATTAAGCAAGTCGGTAAAAACTATGACAAATGGGAGATCATTGAGGAAATCGAGCCCGATGTCGAAATTTCTTTTACCGATGCAGAGAAGTCTTTAGCTAAAATATTAAAAAACTGGCTTGGAATATCAGAACCAATAGAACTTGGCGATAGATGGAATGATGGTAAACTTGTTCTTCAACCTGCAGATTCATCACTTCAATCGAAAGAAATGCCGATCGAAACTTTCTTTCATAAAATTGTAATGGTCAGAGATAGGTTAAGAGTAATGGAACAACGTATCAATTCCAGTAAACTAACGGATGAAGAAAAAGTCAATCTTCAGCAATACATAACTAGGATATACGGAAGTCTGACCTCTTTCAATGTGTTATTTAAATACAAGGAAAACCATTTCAAAGGGTCCAAATAATGGAACAATAGAATTCATATCAAGAATATGATGTTCCAAATGTCTTTTGCGCTTACATTTGCATTCCAACACATCTATGCAAATGTTAAGAACAGCAATTCTTCTACTGATACTTCTCACCGCGGCAATCGCATGTATTGAGGTTGGCGACAAATTTTCAGGTCTCGCTCCTGGAATCTGGAGAGCTTATTTGCAACTAGAATCTATACCTTTTACAGAAGATCCTGCACAGTTGTCCAAAGGCGAATTGGTTACAGAAAATCAATTGCCATTTCAATTTGAAGTTATCTACGAAAATGACAGTGATTTCTACATAGAGATTATCAATGGTGAAGAAAGGATTCGCGTGGATGATATCTATATCGGACGAAATCCTGCCACTGCTCGTGATACTATAGAAATCAGATTCCCATTGTATGAATCATACATCAAAGGAGAATTTGAGGCAGGTATGATCAATGGAAATTGGATTGTAGAAAATCGAGATAATTATCTCATTCCTTTCGTAGCCAGATTTGGACAGGACTATAGATTCACTTCACTGGTTAAGACGCCTAAGGCGGACTTAACGGGAAAATGGGATGCAACATTCGAAATTGAAACGGATCACCCGTTTCCAGCGGTGGGAGAATTTGTGCAAGAAGGAAACAGATTGACGGGAACTTTTCTGACGGAGATCGGAGATTATCGATATCTGGAAGGAACTGTACAAGCCAACAAATTTTATCTTTCATGTTTTGATGGCGCACACTCATTTCTATTTCAAGGCCGAATCGAAGAAGACAATACGCTTATTGGTAGTTTTAGTAATGGGATTCACTATGCTACGATGTGGCAAGCCAAAAGAAACCCAGATGCAAAGCTCACAGATCCAAACAAACTGACCTTTCTGAAAGATGGATATGACCGATTAGCATTTAGTTTCCCTAACACATCAGGCGAGTTGGTATCATTGAATGATGAAAGATATAAGGGTAAACCTAAGATCATTCAAATATTTGGCACTTGGTGTCCAAATTGTAGAGATGAAACCGAGTTCCTAGCATCATATATAAGAGAAAATAATGTCATGGATTTGGAAATTATCGCCCTGGCCTATGAAAAACGTAAAGACGCGTCTAAGGCTATGGCAACCATTCAGCGCTATAAGAAACATTTCAATGTCGATTATGAATTACTTTTGGCAGGGCCAAATGACAAGACACTTGCAGCCGAAACCCTACCTATGTTGAATCATATACTTTCCTATCCAACGATGATATTCCTGGACCGTAATGATCGTGTACGAAGGATTCACACTGGTTTTTATGGGCCCGCAACAAGCGAATTTGAGAATTTTAAAAAAGATTTCAATGAAAGTCTCCAAATGATACTTTCGGAATAATCCTTGCTCACATATATGTGATAAAATATATATGATAAAATATATATGATAAGATCGAAGATTTATGACGGACTTTTATCTAGCATACCACGGAAGTAGTCAGAAATATGCTGATAATATAGCAACGATGCTGAAGCGATCTAACTATGAGATCAAGCACATCCCCATTCTTGGTGAAGCCGGACCTTATTTATCAGAACTTTTGGCACCGCTAAAGAAGCCAATAATAATACTGATCAGTGACAATTTGTTGAAATCAACAATATGCATGTATGATGGACTCAATGTTCTCAAGAGCCTAATTAAGGACGAGCTCATATATCCCATTGTGGTCAAAGGTATCTATGGAGATGAAAGTGGTGTTAAAAAAGTTGACACTAATTTTTCCAAAGTCAGTGACGTCATTAAC
>JAHHJQ010000345.1 GCA_018680005.1 Bacteroidia bacterium
GTATTGCTGGCAGAGGCCGATGTGCCATACCCCAAATTATTGGATCTCGATGATGCCAATGCAGTGTTGAAATCTACCGACGTCGTAGTAATTGTCGGAGCCAATGATGTAGTCAATCCATCTGCAAAGGATGACCCTGGTAGCCCCATTTATGGGATGCCAGTACTGACAGTTTGGGATGCCACAAGTGTAATTGTGATGAAGAGATCTATGAGCCCCGGTTATGCCGGTATACCAAATCCATTATTTTTTATGGAGAATAACAGGATGCTTTTTGGTGATGCCAAAGATTCAATAGGTAAATTAGTAGCCGAAGTAAAAACCCTTTGATATGGGTGCTATTTATATTGCCGCTACCAGTCAACATGTAGGAAAGACAACTTCAACACTAGGATTGTATTCCATGTTGAAAAACCATGGGCTGAGTGTCGGATACTGCAAACCGGTAGGTCAGAAGTTCCTCGATATTAAGAATGACAAGGTCGACAAGGACGCGCTTCTATTTGCAAAGATGCTGGAATTTGATCTTGTCGCTAAATTGCACTCACCGGTTATTCTTGGCAAAGGAGCTACCGAGGCCTATATCGATAATCCGGATGATTTCAATTTTAAGGATCGAATCATGTATGCTTCCAAGATACTTCAATATCAATTTGATGTTGTTGTCTATGAAGGCACCGGGCATCCAGGGGTAGGGAGCGTGGTGAATCTATCCAATGCACAAGTAGCTAAAATGGTAGGAGCTGGTGTAATCATGGTTGTAGAAGGAGGTATAGGAAGTACGATCGATATGCTCAATCTTTGCCTCGCCAGATTTGAAGAAGAAAAAGTGCCACTCCTGGGAGTGATAGTCAATAAGGTCATTCCCGACAAGATTGGCAAGATCAAGTATTATATAGAAAAGTATTTAGATTCGAAAGGCATACCGCTCTTAGGAATCATGCCTTATCATCCATCACTGGCATACCCAACGATGCGCACCGTAGCCAAAGCTATACAGGGAGCAGTTTATTTTCACGGTCATAATATGAACAATAAGATCGAAGATATATTGGCCGGATCACTGATGGATACCGATAAACTGTCTTCATTCGAAAACATCCTTCTGATAGTAAGTGGTCGGTCCGTAGGATCAGCCATTGCAAAGATCAGGCAGATCACGGATATCATGGATCCCGACAAATGTCCGTTATCCGGAATCATCATCACGGGCCCATCGGAAATTCCTGATGACGCTATGGAATATATCAATAAGTTTGAAGTACCTGTAGTGCATACTAATCTGGACACCTATGGATCTGTGATGAAGATTAGTACAATCGAGGTTAAAATCAACACCAGAACGCCCTGGAAAGTCAAGGAAGCCATCGAAATGTTCTCAGATTGTATAGATTCTGAAAAAATCCTTGAAATAGTGCGTTCGTAAATCATTGATTTACAGGGCCTTAAAACATCACGTTTTTTCTTGATTTTAAAATTACCATAATTGAGGTATGTCACAGAAGCAAAGTGAGCCTACATTTGTATTATAGAAACTCATGAACTGAAAAGGATTAACCGCAATCCTGAGTGTAAGGCGGAAAACAAAAACTTAATAAACAAGTCTCTTTAAATAGAGGCAAACCCTACTCCCCAACTTTCCCTCCCAATAATCCCGAAAGGGATTGGGATACAGGGAACCCCCACAAAAAACAAAAATTGATAGTACTCCCCACTTGATTTGAAGGCATGCTATTATGCCAGAAAAGTTATGCATTGCACCCACAAGAACTGAATAAACCGCAATGCATAGCTTTTCATAAGTACAGAATACAATACTGATCCCATGAACGCACTTAGATTCGTTTCTAACGACGCTATCACCTGGTCCGAGAGGCTTCTAATTTCTACTACCAGATCCATAGAAGCCGCTTGGTCAGGTTTGATGCTTACCCTGGTTCTCATCTTGAGCTCCTCATCACTAACCCAAGCCCAACATCTCACATGCTTCGGCAATGCAGAGGTTGGTTTTGGTAATTACTGTTATGTCGAGCTTGACCCGGGACAATTTACGAGCAATCCATCAGGTGATTATACTATTGAACTGATTGGAACTGATATTTCCGGAAATACGCCACTGATGGTGAATTACGATGATGTCATATTGAACTATGCATATACCTACAAGTTGACAAATTCATCAGGACACTATTGCGATAGTGGTACATTGACATTCCGAGATTATACCGGACCAAAGTGTGGCACATTCGACGATATCGTCACTGCTTACTGCACAGAAGCAGACCCAACCCTGGCCTTTACCGGGCCACAATTTGAAGATTGTGCACCATTCACGATGAGCTACTGGGATAGCGTAGAGGAAGGATGTGACCTTCTACCTTTCAATAATAAGAAAGTCGTAAAGAAGATTACTCGTACCTGGAATGCTACTGATATTCATGGTAATGAAAGTGCCGGCACTTGTAGTCAGATCTTATACATTCTATCACCGGATATCGCTGAAATTGAGATCGAACCGATCATAGAAGTGGAGTGTGACAAGAATATACCGACTCATATTGCGATTGATCCTAGCAACCTGCCTGCTGAAAAACTACCATATTTCGATAATGCCGGCACCAAAGAATCCATAAGATCAGCATGCAAATTTGCCATCTCCAAAATCGATTCAGATCCGATCATCTATCATGGAAATAAGACCAAGTTTTTTAGAAACTGGCAAATTCTGGATTGGTGTACTCAGGCGACAAAAACATTTCAACAGACAATAATACTTACGGATACTGAGGGACCTGAAATATTTATACAGGATGAAGTGACACTCGAAGCCAATCAGTTTACGGCCAATCCGTTTGACGTTTGCAAAGTCATTGATTTTCTTCCAGCAGCCTCTGCATCAGATAACTGTACCGCAGATGAAGATATTACTATCACGATCTATTTGCCATCATTGAACCAGACCATTCCCAACGGTGGAGTAATTCCGAGCCCTGGGTTGACAGAAGGAGAACATCTTGTGACTTATCAGGCCGTAGACCTCTCTGGTATGATATCTACGAAGCAGGTTCTGGTAAAGGTTGTGGATACTACGCCTCCTGTAGCCATCTGTACGCCAACCAAGAATGTAGGCTTGACTACAGGAGCAAGCACAGAGGTCTACGCAGAGGAATTTGAAAATGGAAGTACTGACAATTGCTGTATCGATAGATTTGAGGTAAGAAGATTGGATGATCCTTCCGGCGATGCCGGTTTTGACAAACATGTCGTATTCGATTGTGATGATGACCAGGTAGTCGTCATATTCAGGGCCTACGATTGTGCTGGCAATTCCAACGATTGTACGCTGACAGTCACTGTTCAGGATTTGATAGATCCTACTTTGGATCCTCCGGCTGAGGCTTCAGATCTTTGTACAGAGATCAAGCATATTGATCTGACTGACGTCTCAGTGCTCCAGGAAAGATATGGCGAACCCATGGTATACGATAATTGTGAAGATGCAAGATATGTCGAACTGACACCGGTAATTACCAATCAAGATTGCGAAGGCAAGACGATCGTAAGAGGATTCTATGCTATCGATGCATATGGCAATCTCTCTGATGACACTGTCTATCAGACCGTGATCATTGAAGGTATCTCTCAATTTGAAGTGACATTTCCTGATCATTATACTATAGACTGCTCTGAGGAACTGCTTGATCAAAACCCAATCGTAGAAAATCAAGGGTGTGGAGAACTCTTCACAAGATATCAGGATCTTATTTACAACCAGGATGAAGGTGCATGCTACAAGGTCATCAGAACCTGGGAGGTCATTGATTGGTGTGCGTTTGACATCACTCAGACCAACGACAGCCAGGAAGTGGTTGAGGATCCTGACGACAATGACAATCCTTATACGGTAATGGATGGTTATATCAAGTTTGTTCAGGAAATACGAGTTGTGGACGAACAGGCACCAGAGATTGTCTCAGTACCGGATGATTTTGATATCAACGTCACTGAGGGCTGTATGGGAACCGTGATGATCCCTTCAGTAGTTGCGGAGGATAATAACTGCAATGGCAACGTCACCGTCTTCGCCAAGATAGACGATCAGGAAGTACAAATAGGAACAGAAATCCAGGGTGAGATCGGAACCACGGTCACCATCAAGTATATAGCTGTAGATGGCTGTAATAATTATTCGGAACCTAAATTCTTAAATATCACCTTCATTGATGATATCAAGCCGACTCCTGTATGCCTTAGCTTAAGCACAGAATTGGGAGCAGGTGGAGAAGTTGAGATCTGGGCGGTTGATTTTGAATCAGGAAGCAGCTATGACAATTGTGGATTAAATGAGACTAGACTGATCAATCTGGTCATCGATACTGATAATGATAATGA
>JAHHJQ010000348.1 GCA_018680005.1 Bacteroidia bacterium
ATATCGTAACATCAAAATCATTTTATTTCGTTGGCCAGAATCTTTTGATACAATCGTTCTTCAAAATTCTGAGGTTGATCCAGTTGCATACGTTTCAGATACGGCATCGTGGATTCTGGAACTTTGAATGTCAGAAGAGCTTTGATGATCATTGATAATTTCGAAGACGTTTTGCTGGTTTTCTCCTTCAAGGACTTTAATGCTTTTCCGATGACCTGCTCCTCGTGCGTAAAGTCTGTCCCAAATGGGAATACAGGAAACAATCCTTCTTTTTTGAAAGGAGCTATCTTTTGCGTGATTTGATCGGGATAGTTGTTTCGAAATGCTTCAGGTACTTGATAGTCCTTTGATAATTTACCAGCTTGCTTGGCCACCTGGACCAGCTCATCCTGAAATTTCGAATCTGCGATTTGAATGAGTTCTATTATAACTTCTTCATCTGTCTTTCCCCGGATATCGGCAATGCCATATTCTGTGATGACGATATCGCGAAGATGTCGAGGTATCGTGATATGGCCATATTTCCATACGATATTAGAAAGCGTCTTGCCACCTTTGGTTCTTGTCGAACGCAATTGTAAAACCGAATGACCATCCGGAAGGGCATGTGCCATATCGACAAAATTGTATTGACCCCCGACACCACTGATGACGGTACCATCTTCAAGGCCATCCGATACCGCAGCACCCATCAGTGTCATCATGAGGCAGGTATTGAAAAACCTTCCATCTTTCCGATGCAATCGATCCAAGGGTTCATGACCATAGAGTTGGTTGATTGACCTCACGCTTTTCATATGGATCAGGCGACGCTCTTCTTCCGGTAGTGATTTCAGCCATTCGTAGAATTTCGCAGGTCCGAGGAAAAATCCACCATGGATAATCGCTCCGTTTTTGAGTTTTGTGCCCAGCCCTTTTTCGACGATCTGTTCATGTGCAAAGTCATTGTTGAGGTCAGCTTCCACATGCGTGCCATCACTGAAGAAGATCTGTTCATTTCTGTATTTGAGATCTTCTTTGAGAACGCCAAACTTTTGAAGATACCGGAAGTCTTTTTGCGAGAGAATGGGTTCTATGGCACCTTTTCTCAGCAGATAATAGAGGAGTTCAGGTGTTACTTTCTCATCCTTTAGCTTGCCTTCATTGATCAATCGTTGCAGCGTGATGCTATCATATGCTTTTCGCTTCATGATACCTTCCTGGATCAAGAACATAAAACTGTCTACAAACATCTCCGAAGCACCAAAAAGACCTTCGTCAAAACCATCCAGACTGCCTTTGGCATTGATGATGTCATCAAATTTGTGTTGTCCGAATTCCTCGATGATGGTTCGATACTTCTTGTTGTTTTTGTGTTTCAGGACGAGACCATACGTCAATGCATCACCAAGCGATCCTATACCTACTTGTAGTTCACCACCATCCTTGACCAGGGTACTCGCATAAAGTCCGATCATATAATCTGGGTCTGGTACCGACATCTTTGGAGGGCCAAAGATTTTAAAGTTGTAGTCTGGATTGTCAATGACATAATGGAATGTATCTGTTGGTATGTCCGCATCGCCATACATGTAGGGCAGGTTAGTATTGATCTGTGCAACCAGTGCCACCTCTTTGTCATTCAGCACCTCAACCATGTCCATACTGACATCGGGGTTACAACTCAGGCTTAGCCTCGACAGATCATCCGACTTTGCAACAATTTGCGCAAGGACGTTGACACCTCGGTCTACCAAATCTCGTGCTACATGTGTATAGTTGGAACTGATATAGTTGCGTTGTGCATATTCGTGGTTATTAAATTTTCCAGCTGGAAAATAAAATTCAATCACCCGTACATTGGGTGGTAACCGATTTTCAGTGCGATCCAGTTCAAATAGCATATCCGGATAATCCCCAAATACACGATCACTAAAGGGGTCAAAGAAGCGCTTTTCAAGCAAACTCTTTCCTTTGGGACGCTCAAGCGTAAGCGCAGACAAGATGGTTAAGTTAATGCTGGGGTCGTCCTTAGCACGTTGATAGATCTCATTGATGAATTGATTAGGCTTTCCTGCTCCGAGTGGAACACCTAAACGAATTTCTTTTCCTACTTTTTCAATGACACGATCGACGCAGTCACTTACTTCCTGTAGGATGATGGCTTTACGATTATTTTCTTTCACATCAGCCAAATTAGCTGACTGGTGAATATTCAGGAATAATCGCTGTCAATGTGAGACATGATTTTGGTCCGGAGATATGCCGAGTATGCTTGTATTATCGGATAAATTGAGCACATTGTTTAAGCAGATTGCGTATCATTGGGGCTTTCTAATTTGAATATTTGAAGCATGAAAGCAATGTTAGTGGAGGAGCTCGGACATCCGTCGCAAATGGTCCTTAAAGATGTACCCTCACCAGTGCCTGGCCCAAAGCAAGTATTAATTACGGTAAAGGCCTGTAGCGTAAATTTTCCGGATACGTTGATGGTACAGGGATTGTATCAGTTCAAACCACCTTTGCCCTTTTCACCCGGAAGTGATGTGGCCGGGGTCGTCAAAGCAGTTGGCGATAAAATCAAACATGTAAAACCCGGAGATGAAGTTTTTGGAATAGGCCCCTTTGGAGGATTTGCTGAAGAAGTTGTGATACCTGGTTCATCCGTCTTTCCGAAGCCGCCAATGATGGATGACAAAGTCGCAGCATCATTCATGATGGCATATGGCACATCTTATCATGCATTGAAGGACAGAGCAAAACTTCAACCTGGAGAAACCCTATTGGTGTTAGGGGCTTCCGGTGGTGTAGGATTGGCTGCTGTAGAACTGGGAAAACAAATGGGTGCTAAAGTCATTGCTGCTGCTTCTTCTGCAGACAAACTGGAGATCTGTAAAAATAGCGGTGCAGATGAACTGATTAACTATTCGGAAGAAGATCTCAAAAATCGCGTCAAGGAGTTGACGGATGGCAGAGGAGCGGATGTGGTTTATGATCCGGTGGGTGGTGCATATACCGAGGCTGCCCTTCGTGCTACAGCCTGGGAAGGAAGATTGCTAATTGTAGGTTTTCCGGCAGGTATTGCCAAAATACCTATGAACCTTCCTTTGCTCAAAGGATGTCAGATCATAGGTGTCTTTTTTGGTAGCTTTTCACAAAGAGATCCTCAAATGAGTATGCAAAACACCTTAACCCTGATCGGCATGTATGCTGAAGGAAAGCTGAAGCCCTATATTCAAAAGACCTATTCGCTTGAAGATTCCCGACAGGCCTTGATCGATATGATGGATCGTAAGGTAAAAGGTAAGATCATCATCGAGCCGTAGCGACACTTGGATTTGAGGACGATCCGGATCGACATTGATCCAAATCATTTCAAACTCCTGGGGAACAAGGTAATTTTCGCCTTATCTGTGATTATCACAAGTATCGCTGGATCATGACACCTTTTATCCTCAATTTCGACCAAATCAATATAAAGGACGTTTCCCAGGTCGGCGGCAAAAATGCCTCTCTCGGAGAGATGTTTCAAAGATTGGAAAGCTCTGGGATCAAAGTTCCTGATGGTTTTGCAGTTTCAGCTACTGCTTACCGAAAATTTATTGCAGACAATGCATTGGAACAATCAATACGAGATGTTTTGAACAACCTGAATAGAATGGATTATTCCAATCTTCAGGATATTGGCAAACAAATTCGTCTGCTAATTGCCAATGGAGAACTATCTCCTGATCTGCAAACTTCAATTATCTCCGCTTACGCCGCATTGATGGATCGGATAGGGATAGATTGTTCGCTCGCTGTTCGAAGTAGTGCAACGGCCGAGGATCTTCCTGAAGCTAGTTTTGCAGGGCAACAAGAGAGTTATCTGAATATCAAAGGGAATAAAGCCTTGTTGAAGGCATGTCGGGATTGTTATGTATCCTTGTTTACGGATCGGGCGATCAAGTATCGTGAGGATATGGGGTTTGATCACATGGAAGTAGCACTTTCGATTGGGGTGCAACAGATGGTGCGATCGGACAAAGCATGCGCGGGAGTGGGCTTTACGATAGATCCGGATAGTGGATATGACCAGGTTGTGGTACTGTCCAGTTCCTGGGGGTTGGGTGAAAATGTAGTCAAGGGACGTGTCCAACCGGATGAATTTATTGTTTTCAAACCAACCTTGAACCAACCTTTCAATAGTGTTATTTCAAAAAGACTGGGGAGCAAAAAAGAAATGCTCATCTATAGCGTCGAAGGATCCGGCAGATCGACTACCAATATGGAAACGCCTGTCGATCGTCAGAGACAATTTACATTGAGCAAAGAAGAGATTGAGCAATTAGCCAAATGGGCGGTTATCATCGAGGAACATTACCAAAGGCCAATGGATATCGAATGGGCTAAGGATGGTCTCGATCAGCAATTATACATTGTTCAGGCGCGGCCAGAGACGATTTATTCGCAAAAAAAAGGTGCCTTCTTTACACACTATCAGCTCAAGGAGAAAGGTAAAGTGCTGACTACAGGAAGTGGACTAGGCAACAAAATAGCTGCAGGTAAAGCAAGAATTCTTCGCTCTCCGAACGAGGCGCATCTACTGCAAAAAGGAGAGATCCTGGTTACTGAATCTACAGACCCCGATTGGGATCCGATCTTAAAGAAAGCCGCTGCCGTGGTCACCGATAAAGGTGGCCGAACCAGTCATGCTGCTATTGTTGCACGTGAACTCGGTGCGGTAGCGGTAGTCGGAGCAGGAGACGCTACCCGAATGATCAATGACGGGCAACAGGTGACAGTTTCTTCCGCTGAAGGCAAGACCGGTGTTGTATATGATGGTTTGCTTCAATGGGATGAAAAAGCCATTCAACTCGATGAAATTCCGGAAACACGGACAGAGACGATGCTCATCCTTGGTGATCCAGATCGGGCATTCCAGTATGCTATGCTTCCCAATGATGGCATCGGATTGATGCGTGTCGAATTCGTTATCAGCAATGCAATACGTACCCATCCCATGGCATTGGTTCACTTTGAACAACTCAGGGATGAAGAAGCAAGAAAAGAAATCGAAACGCTCACCTATGGTTATGATTCAAAGCCAGCATACTTTATAGACAAATTTGCACAGGCAGTAGCTACGATAGCTGCTGCTTTCTATCCCAAAGATGTCATCGTCCGTATGAGTGATTTCAAATCCAACGAATACGCCAATCTTTTAGGTGGTCGGCAATTTGAACCTTCAGAGGAGAATCCTATGCTTGGTTTTCGTGGAGCATCGCGATATTATCACGAGCGATATCGCGAAGGTTTCAGACTGGAATGTGAAGCCATGAAAGTTGTTAGAGACGAAATGGGATTAACCAATGTCAAATTGATGATTCCATTTTGTAGAACTGTCGAAGAAGGCCAGAAAGTGGTCAAATTGATGAAAGACTATGGTCTGATTCAAGGTGAAAACGGACTGGAAATCTATACGATGATCGAGATTCCGAGCAATGTCGTTCTGGCGGATCAATTTGCAGAAGTGTTTGATGGTTTTTCCATAGGATCCAATGACTTAACACAACTTACCCTAGGACTCGATCGGGATAATGCTTTGATCAGTGATTTGTTTGACGAGAACAACCAGGCCGTTAAAGATCTGATCATTAGTGTCATACAAACCGCCAAAAAACATCATATCAAAATTGGACTTTGTGGTCAGGCGCCTAGTGATTTTCCAGAGTTTGCACAGTTTCTTGTAGAGCAAGGCATAGATAGTATTTCGTTCAATGCGGATGCATTGTGGCAAGGGATCGAAAATATTCATAAGGCTGAAAGTCGTATTGCTCATTTAAAGTAAGTCTAGAGTTGTGGTGTATATGCTCGTCTTATGATTGGCTGAATCGCTGATTTTTATTAGCTTTCCATTCATATTATTTTCTTGATTCACTCCTATTTCAAAGACAAACTATGGATATCATACTCATTCTAAAGATCGGCATTGCTGCAATTTTTGCACTAGCCGTCCTCGGGAAGATCAGCGGGAAAATGGATGACGCCTATAGCAAATGGAAGATCGGCAAAGGATTTATGTATGGCATCGGTGCTGCGGAAGTGATTGGTGTAGTTGGACTATTTACAAAATTTGACCAATGGGCAGCATATCTTTTGCTCGCTATCATGGTCGGTGCAGTATTCACACTTGTGAGTAACAGGGAACCTTTGAAAGAATATGTAATGGCCGGCTTGGCTTCTGCGTTGCTGATTGCTTATGTGATCATGACCAACAGTTAGCAAGGTCTTTCTTCGGAAAAGTAAAAAAAATCTACAATGAATCTAAAAGTAGGATTACTAGGTGGCGGATCCTGGGGTACGACGGTGGCGGCATTGACTACGAAAAACTGTGATACGTCTATATGGGCCAGAAATCCGGATGTGGTCGACGATATCAATAAAAATCATCGCAACGAACAATACTTGCCTGGTGCTTTTCTTCCAGAAGCATTAAAAGCGACTTATACAATAGAGGAGACAGTCCGCGATGCCGATGTCATTGTGATGGGTATACCGGCACAAAGTTTTAAGCAAGTACTGAAGGATGCCAAACCATATATCCGGCCATGGGTACCAATAGTCAGTCTGGCCAAGGGGCTTGAAAACGGATCGATGATGCGCATGACTGAAATCATAGAAGATGTCATGCCGGGGCATCCTGCAGGCGTACTTACCGGACCTAACCTGGCCAAGGAGATTGCCTTTGGACAGGCCGCTGCAAGCGTAATTGCAATGGTGGATGATTCTATATCGGTAGCGTTGCAAAAGGTATTTCGTTCCGGTCTTTTTAGGGTGTATACCAATCAGGATGTCATCGGTTGTGAACTGGGAGGTGCTTTGAAAAACATAGTCGCACTTGCCACGGGCATGGGAGATGGGGCAGGTTCAGGTGAAAACTCGAGAGCAGCGATCATTACAAGGGGATTAGCGGAATTGACTCGTCTGGGTGTGGCGATGGGTGGCCGACCTGAGACGTTTGCAGGATTAACAGGCATGGGTGACCTTGTGGCTACTTGTACAAGTGCCAAAAGTCGTAATCGTACTGTAGGTTTTGAATTGGGAAAGGGAAGAAAGATAGACGAGGTCATCGCTGAAATGCAAGAAGTGGCAGAAGGTGTCAAAACTGCAAAAGTAGTTATCCGCCTTGCAAGCAAAATGAATATCGAAATGCCTATTGCCAAACAGGTGTATAAGGTTTTGTACGAGGATCTAACTGTGCAAGAAGCTTTTACAGGAGTGCTACGTCGATCTGTAGGATCGGAGGCAGAACCGGGATAGATAAGAGCAATGAAAGAGGCACAAATTCGCGTACTTCTAAAACAACTGCACCCCTCTCTTTCTGACGAAGATTTGGATATCCTTATTTCGCTTGGGAAGATTCAGAATTTCAAAAATAAAGACCTGATCATACGCGAAGGTGACCCCGCAACCTATATGTATTTTATTGCACAAGGTATGATTCGAGGTTACAAGACTGATGACAAAGGTGACCAAAAAACGTTGATCCTCAGGCCCACAAATACCTTCTTCGCCGCTCCCGGAATTTTAAAAGATTTGATGATCTCAGAATACTCCTTTGAAAGTATCAAATCAACTTCCTTGTTCAAAATGCCGATGGATGCATTCATTCACTTGTCAAAAGAGAGAATAGGCATTGCACAGCTCTATATCGATCTCCTTTCAGAAAACTTGCGTACCGTCTTTTTCAGAGTAGAACTATTGGCCGGAATGTCACCCGAGGAACGCTATGAAGCTTTGTTGAAAGCGCGTCCTGAGCTGTTTGAGAAATCCTTTTATAAACATGTAGCCAACTATCTTGGCATGACCCCCACCTCTCTATCCAGGATCATTAAGCGTACAAAAGGTATGGAAAGTTAGCTTTTGTAAATATTTTGGATCGGAATAGCGCTTATTTTTGAAGCAATTCGAAAAGTCTAAAATTTTCTAGTCTTATGGAAGGCACTTTTCTCAAAGTCCCCAATGGAGATGTCTATCTAGTGTTAGGCATCCTGATGCTCTTCATTATCATTGAAATTATTTCCGGATATCTGAGTCGAACCCAACGAAAATTTGGAGACTGGTTTCAGGAGTTTGGAGGATTTTTGATTCTTTCCCTCGGCATCAAACCCGGGATTGTATTGATTGCGATTGCATTGGGTGCATTGATTATACCCTCTGCGGCCAACTTTTTTGGCGAAAGCAGTCTGCTTTTTATGACGCTTTTCTACCTTATACTTGATGATCTCATGCAGTATTGGTATCACCGCTCGGCACACGAGTACCCCTTCCTCTGGAAATTACACAGACCACATCATCAGGCTGAAGAGATGGGATTCTTTGTTTCCTATAGAAATGCTGCATTCTATTATTTATTCATGCCCAATTTGTGGTGGGGTGGTATCTGTACTTTTTTAGGGGCAGGCCCCGGAGTAGCGCTGGGCCTGATCCTCAAACAGATCATTATCATCAGCTCACATAGTACAATCAGCTATGATAAATTGCTCTACCGATATAAAGCATTGAGACCCATAGCATGGCTAGTTGAGCATATATTCGTGACACCGGCATTTCATCATTCACATCATGGCAAGTCCAAGATCGATGGTTCAAGTGATCCCAATGGCAATTTTGGCAATATGTTCTCGATCTGGGACCAGCTTTTTGGTACTGCATCTTTTCCACACGAGTTTCCGGTGGAGTACGGGATACCAAATGATCCCAAAGAACATTGGTCGGCTGCCTATTTGTATCCGGTCATTGCATCAAAAGATAACAGTAGCGAGATATCCCGAGGTCATATCAAGCATGATACCAGGGTAGCGGAACCAGCTGAGGTCAAACTCGAAAAGGGCAAAAACTATCTCTACTGTGCATGCGGTAAAAGTAAATCACAACCATTCTGCGATGGGACACACCATGGGACTAAGTTCAAGCCTAAATTATTCGTACCTAAAAAGTCGGGAAGCTTCAAACTATGTCAATGTAAGATGACTGCAGCAGGACCATTCTGTGATAATACCCACCTCGATTGGCAAGGGGTACTGCCACCGATTAAAAAAGAGCTGGCAAAGGTTTAGGTTGGATTTCCGATAAAAGGAAAAGCCCTTTCCAATGGATAGAAAGGGCTATAATATAAGAGTGTTAATGTATGAACGATTTAATCTTTCTTTCGAAAGTTTTCCAGAATATGTTCCATCTGTTTACCTGCGGCTTCACGTCCACCTAATCCGAACGAAAGTGCGATTGCTACTGCAATAGATCCCAATGTCAAACCAAATGCAAGGTTGACAATTTCATTGGCAATGCCCATCGTCCGAAGTGCGATTGCCAAAAACAGACCTAGTACAGCGATTCGACCGATAGAGGCAATGAAAGTATTCGAATCCGACTTGGATAATGCATCATGAACGATATTAGCAATCCAATTACCCAGTACCATGATCAATAATCCAAAAAATATTTGTCCGGATAACTCTAATAAATTGGTCAATACAACCGTCACCTGACCAAAATTCAGTTTTTCGACACCTATTATAATACCTGTAAACATCAGGAAGAAGAAACCGATATTGGCAAGTAACTTTGAAAAAGATTGATTTTCACCGATGATGCCAGTGAGATTCAATTTTGCAGCCATTTCATCCATACCTAAACCTTTCAACAGATCCGTGATAATGCCAACCAGAAATCGGCCACCGAAATAGAAAATGGCGATGATCAAACCTGCCGCCAGAATATTTGGGATGGCATTGATAAATGTAGTCAGCATTTCCTTGAATGGATCAGAAATGACATTCAATTGCAACGCATCTAATGCGGCTATAAGCAACGGAATAAAAACAATGGCAAAAACGATTTTTTTGATAATCCCCCCAAGGTCAACATCGTTGGAAATTCCCATTTTGGTTGAATATGTATCCAGCTTATCACCGGCAAAACCCAAAATTTCCGATACGACTGTAGCAATGATATATCCGGCAAATCCAATAATTCCGGCTGCAATTATATTGGGAATGAATGTGATAAATTCATTCACCATGTTTTTAATCGGATCCAGCACATTGTGAACACCAAGCATTTCAAGTACCACCAGTAACACGATCATCAGGACCAGGTAATACACCAGCTTAGAAATAAAATTTTCAGCACTTACCTTCGACAATCCTTTTTTGACAAGACGGTTATCGATTTCCGTTTTCTTAAGCAACCTTCGCGTGAGTCTTCTAAATACGCCGGCTAAAAACCAGCCGATAATCAACACCACCAAAGCTCCTATCACACCGGGTAAGTAGCTTCCAACGGTATTCATAATGTTATTTAAGAATTCTTGTAGATTCATAGTTTAGTCAGTTTATTTTTTTAAAAATTAGAATTACGTCAAGATTGATCCGTGGTGAGAAAGGGGTGGATATGCTCGCAGCAAAAAAGAACCGCGGCTGGGTTATACTTTATTGACGATCTATTCTGAGAAAGTCACACTGTTCCTTTTCAAAAGGGTAAAATCATTTGAAGAAGTGTTCTGATAACATCAGAAAGAAGCGAAAATCCTATTTTCGGATTATCTTCAGCATCTAACGAAAAATCAAGATGACAAAATCATCGCTACTGACCAAGGACGATTATTGGTCAATTTGGCTAGGTGCATTTTTACTCTTGTTGGGTCTGGTTGCTTTTCTTTCAAATAGATCAGGTGATCTGTCTCGGCAGATGACAGAGCAAGATTTGATCATGCAGGAAGAAAGTAGGAAAGCGCCATTTGAGACCATAGCCTGGCATGAAGCACTGGAGAAGAAAAATACTGTCAAAGCATCATCGTTGCCAATTGGACTATTTCTCAAAAAACTAACCACCAAACCTTCCACCTGGAATTCAAATCCATTGGTAGCTTTTGTTACCACAAAGCAGCAAGCAGATCGGGCAAAGGATGAATCCAAAGAAGCATATATCTCGCTGGTGGCTCAAGTCACAGCTGCACGGAATCAAGCCTTAGCCAGTCAAAATTTGGCTGCGCAGGATTCCTATCAAAATGACCAATACAATAACGCAGCAGTGGCTGCTATCGGGCAGTGGCAGGAATCAAAACAAGCTTTGGAAAAGGTTCAAAAGAAACAATCAACAAAAGCTGCGAATAAAATTCCATGGCTGATCACACTGATGCTTGTCCTGGGGTTGTTATTTGGTATTGGGATGACCTTTATGGAAACTTCATTTTTTACTTTTCTAAAAGGTTTTGCCTTTGTCTCTCTTATCGGTCTGATTGCCTACACACTTGCTGCTCAAGCCGATATGAAGGCTATAGGATTTGGGTATGCGGCATGGGCCATTATAATTGGATTATTGATCAGCAACACGATTGGGACACCACAGTGGGTGCAGCCAGCATTGAGTACCGAATTCTATATCAAGACAGGTCTAGTGATCCTTGGTGCTGAAATTCTTCTTGGAAAAATCCTGGCTATTGGTCTGCCCGGTATTTTTGTAGCCTGGGTGGTCACCCCGATTGTCTTGATCACCACTTACTGGTTTGGGCAAAAGGTGTTGAAGATTGGTTCGAAGACACTGAATATGACGATCTCGGCAGATATGTCGGTCTGCGGTGTTTCTGCCGCTGTCGCTACTGCAGCAGCCTGCAAAGCCACCAAAGAAGAGCTTACCGTTGCCATCGGGCTATCAATGATATTTACTTCTGTTATGATGATCGTATTGCCAGCATTTATTAACTGGGTAGGAATACCTGAAATATTGGGTGGTGCATGGATAGGTGGGACGATAGATGCCACGGGAGCCGTCGTAGCCGCGGGGGCGTTTCTGGGAGAGAAAGCACTCAGTGTTGCAGCCACCATTAAAATGATCCAAAACGTGCTCATTGGACT
>JAHHJQ010000386.1 GCA_018680005.1 Bacteroidia bacterium
CTCTGATAGATGGTGGCAATTCGTATTTCAGGGACTCTGACAAAAGAAATAAGTGGGCAAGAGATAATGGATTGAATTGGGTGTCAATGGGTGTTTCAGGAGGTGCAGAGGGAGCACTGATGGGTCCTTCCATGATGCCCAGCAGTGACATGAATGACTTTGATTCCATCCTTGAGAAACTCCAGAAAGTTGCGGCCAAAGATGCATCGGGCTTGCCATGCTGTATTAGAGTTGGAGGTAAGAGTAGTGGTCATTTTGTAAAAATGGTCCATAATGGTATCGAGTATGCGGAGATGCAATTGATAGCAGAAGTCTATGACCTGCTTCGAAACGCTTTGCAGATGCCTCCGGAAGAGATTGCTGACTTATTCACACTGTGGAATGATGGCCAATGCAAAAGCTATTTGTTGGAAATCACTAAAGATATACTTCGGTCTAAGGATAGTTCCGGATTACTGCTGGATGAAATTGTAGATGTGGCCAAAGGCAAGGGAACGGGTACCTGGACAGCCATCACCGCTGCTGAACTTGGGGTGCCCATGCCGATGGTGACTGCGGCACTAAACGAAAGATTTTTATCGAATTCGATAGATATCAGATCAGAAGTTTCAAAGTCGATAAAATGGGATGATCCCAATCCTGTTGATCTGGAATTACTTGAAGAAGCGTATCACTGTGCAAGGTTGGTTAATCACATTCAGGGATTTGAGTTGATTAGGATGGCAAGTGAAATTAATAATTGGGGAGTCAATTTGTCAGAGCTTGCACGCATATGGACGAATGGATGTATTATTCGTTCAGAATTGATGCGGGAGTTATCCATTACGCTTAAGAAAGAAGCGTGTCTCCTGCGATCATTACCTACATTGGAAATCTTGAATCAAAATAAAAATGCTTTGATCAAATTGGTGCAAGGTTTTGCTATTTCGAAGGTTGCGATGCCTGCTTTTTCATCGGCATTAAACTATCTTAAGAGTATTGCAAGAGCGGATAGCGCCATGAATTTAATACAAGCGCAACGCGATTATTTTGGTGCACATACTTATCAGAAAAAAGGAATGGAAGGAATATTTACTTCAGATTGGAATGCACTCCGATAACACTCCTGGTCGTTTTAGAAGTTCTAGCCACCCACCATTTTGGTTTGTGAATACCCCATAGACTTTAATAGGTCGTAGATCTTTGTTTTGAAATTTCCCTGGATCAATATCTCATCATCCTTGACGGTTCCACCCACACCACATTTGGTCTTCAGCATCTTGCCCAGGTCCTTGAGATCATCTGTTGAGCCTTCAAACCCATAGACCACAGTCACCGCTTTGCCTTTTCTGTTCTTACGATCGATCTCTACCCGAAGTTGTTGTTGCTGAGGAGGTAAGGTGTCCATTTCCTCATCGGACTGATATTGATACTGGTGATCCGGATTGGTAGAGTAGACGACACCCGCCCTGTTTTTTTTATTCTTTTTGGACATGTGTATAGTATGCTGATTGCCAAAGATAAGCTATTTAAGAAGCTTCCTGCGTTTCCAGTTATGATTCAAATACTGGATAAGCTGATACCCTAAAGGCGCAATGTTTTTTTCAGTACAGGATAGTACGATTACCGCGGTTTTGGTTTCCGGTACAAATGCTACTATACCACTATGTCCGGAAGTACTCCCTTTATGAACAATAAGGTCATAGTATCGCTTCATCTCAATAGCATGCCAGCCAGAAGCAATACTCGTAGATCGGTCGATCAGTGTTGGATTGACAGGTTTTATACTTGCATTGAAGGCTGATAAGAACCGATGTTCCTGATCCATCATCTGGCTTATCAATAGCGCGAGATCGGCGGCGGAAGATTTAATTCCTTTTGCGGCTTGAAAACTGGCCAGATGCTGAACTGGTATCGATTTACCGATTTGATTGTGGCCGGGTGCTAACGTGCCTGTAGTTTCAACTGTCGTGTTTCTCAGTCCTAAAGGTGTTGACAAATACATGGAAAGGATATCGTCGAAAGTATCTCCCAGTTTGTTCTCTATAATCAGCTTTAGAAGTTCAAAATTTACATGACTATATGAATATTCCCGCTGGGTTGGAAGAGTTTCCAGTGATTGGATAAATTCCTTGAAAGCAGCGCTATCATAGTTGCCAAAGGGCTGGTTAGCATCTACTTGGTACTGGCCTATATTATCAGGTATTCTGGGTAATCCGGACGTATGCGACAACAAATCCTGTATTGTCAAATCATCGAAAACAGAATTTTGCAATACTCGGGGTAGTCCATCATTTACCCTTGTATTGATGGATATCTTTCCCTTTTGATGTAAGATGTGTAGGAGTGTACCAGTCAGGCCTTTTGAAATATCACCAGTTTCAAACACGGTATTTTTGTTGGGATTAGCAGCACCGTAGGAGAAATAATTAATCTGATCCCCTGCTATTGTGGCTATGATTACGCCATGTCTTACATGTTGCTCGAATTCTATGTTCTTAAACAGAACTTTTTCAATTTCTTGCTCAATTTCTGATCGTTCCTGCGTGACAGCAGACAGGTGAAGAAGAAGAGATATGGAGATCAGTAGAAAGCGCATTCGGGGGCATCTTGTGTATACATTCAACAGAATAATTCTGTGGTTTCGTTCATCCCAACCCTAAGAATATTGAATATCATATTTTTTTACCCTTCAAGGCATGTTGAATCGTGGCATCCATAGCTTTATGCGCGAGAGGGGCAGCATATTGATTAAGTTCTTGTACTTCTTTGTTGATCAGATCTTTATCCTGAGATGTTATCGTCAACTCTAATTTGTCAGCAAGTTGATTCATCGTTTCTACTTCCTGCACGGAAAATAATTCAGCATGTTGTTTAACAAATTTCCTGGAAGAAAGCAGGACATTCTTTGCTTCGTTGACCGCTTCGAGGAGGACTCTCTTAGCCATATCCTGTTCAGCATTTTTCATGCTCTCAATGAGCATTTTGCCCATTTCCTCTTCAGATATGCCGTATTGCGAATTGATCTGAATTTGTGTTTCTACATTCGAACGGAGCTCTTTCGCCTTGACCTGCAAGATGCCATCCGCGTTGATCAGGAATTGTATTTCGATTTTTGGTAACCCTGCTGGCATTGGTGGAATACCTTTTAGGACAAACTCCCCGAGTTTTCGGTTGTCCTCGACCAGATCACGTTCCCCTTGATAAACCGATATTTTTAAGTTCTTCTGACCATCAATAGAAGTGGTATATTGACGACCTGCTTTGGTTGGTATGGTTGTATTTCGAGGGATGATGACATCCATCAAACCGCCAACGGTTTCAATGCCCAAACTCAATGGGGTGATATCCAAAAGGAGCAGATCTTTATTTTGACCAGCGAGCACACTTGCCTGGATGGCAGCGCCGATGGCAACTACCTCATCCGGGTCGAGCATATCATTAGCTGGCTTTCCAAATAATTTTGAAACCGCCGTTTTGATTATCGGCATTCGCGTTGATCCACCAACCAGTACGACATGATCGATCTGATCCGGGTTGAGTTGCGCATCATTTATAGCCCGTTGACAAGCATTGATTGTCCGATTGACTAGGGCTTCTGAAATGCGTTGAAAAGAATCCTGATTAATTTCCAATTTGAAATTTGCCAGCATTACACTATAGGATTCATTGGTGGTCAGTGCTCTTTTTGCGTTTTCTGCTGCTAATCTCAAATCTTGCTTCCCAATATCACTTTGGAAGTAAGGGGTTTCACCAAGCTTATGGATTTCAGCCCAATAATTCATAATTGTGCGATCAAAATCGTCACCACCAAGAAATGTATCCCCATTGGTTGACAAGACTTCGAAAATACCGTTTTCAATATTGAGTATCGAAATATCAAATGTGCCACCTCCAAGATCGAATACAGCGATTTTTTGTGCTTTGGAGGTGTCTTTGTTCAATCCGTAGGCTAGACTTGCCGCTGTAGGTTCATTGATGATCCGTAGAACATCGAGACCGGCAAGTTTTCCTGCGTCCCGGGTTGCTTGTCTCTGATTATCATTAAAATATGCGGGAACCGTGATGACTGCCTTACTGATCGTTTGCCCTAAATGTCTCTCAACCCTTTTCTTCAATTCCTTCAAGATCATCGAAGATAGTTCAGTCGGAGAGTAGAACTTGTCATCAATTTGGATCTTTACCAATTCATCGGTATCCTCTTCAATTACTTTGTAGCTATACAGATCTTTGAATCCCGCGATGTCCTTATACGACTTACCCATGAGTCTTTTTACAGAAAAAATTGTACGTGTGGGGTCAGTTAGGACTTTCTCTTTGGCGGACCATCCTACGCGTATTTTTCCTTCCTTTTCAAAATGGATCATCGATGGCACCAAAGCATCTTTTTGATCACCTTCTACCACCATGGGCCCCTTGTCCGTCAATACGGCCACAAGTGAATTGGTGGTTCCCAGATCAATTCCGACAATTACATTGTCTTGCTGTTTTTGAACTTCTCCGGTTTGTAGATTTATCGGTATCATTGCCATTCAGGTGACACTTTATCCTTTCTGAAAAAATGAATGCACGAAAGTACGCATTGCCTAAATATATTGTTCAAGCTTTTTTATCAACATACAATTTCCATTGTTGTTCTATCCCCTTATTTGCATAGTATATGAGTCATATTATTCAAAACAAACCGCTTAGAGTCTTTCTCATACTCGGAGGAATCTTTATTACCAATGCCCTGGTCGCAGAATTTATCGGAGTGAAGATATTTTCCCTGGAAAAGACCTTTGGCTTCGAGCCTTTCAATATCACTTTATTTGGTGAATCCGGATTGGGTTTTAACTTATCGGCAGGAGTGCTATTATGGCCTGTGGTATTTATTCTTACAGATATCATCAATGAATACTATGGAAAGAAAGGTGTACGGTTTTTATCCATCATGACCGCCGGATTGATCGCGTATGCATTTGTAATGCTCTTCATGACGATTCGCTTGGATCCTGCAGATTTTTGGCCGACATCACATATTCCCTTGGAGGCTGATGAAGCTACAATAGCCGCGATAACAGAGAAAGTTGGTGACTATAATTATGCATATAAGCTAGTGCTAGGGCAGGGAATGTGGATTATTGTAGCTTCATTAATTGCCTTTTTGGTTGGACAGTTAGTTGATGTTTTTGTCTTTCATAAACTGAAATCCAAAACCGGTGAATCCAAAATTTGGCTGAGGGCAACAGGTTCTACGTTGGTATCCCAGTTCATCGATAGTTTTGTAGTGTTATTTATTGCATTCTATATCGGAGCGGGATGGAGTCTGGTGACTGTATTGGCAATTGGTTGTGTCAACTATGCATATAAATTTTTGATTGCTGTGCTTGTAACACCCCTTATTTACCTGGCGCATAATATCATAGATGAGTATCTCGGAGAAGAGGTGGCCAGGGAATTGAAAGAAAAAGCCGCCATTTAAAAACAACAATTTTGTCCAATACCTGATTTACTTTATAGTCAATATTATTTAAATTGAATAAAGGGATCTCTGGCAAATTTTTAGCTTTTGTCGAGAGATCAGAGATAAATTGATATTACCCATGAGACTGTGTCAAAAGTATGTGATAGCAATTTTGGTGATGTTCATGCAGCTTAGTGCCTTAGCTCAGGACCAACAGGATCAAGATGTTTTTGTGATCTACTTTCGATCTCCTATCACTTATGATGAAAATGTCTATCGTTCCGATAAGGAGGCATTCATCAATCAGCTTACTCCTATCAAGGCACTAAAGTATAAGGTTTCCACTAT